>JAABTU010000180.1 GCA_011389715.1 Desulfotignum sp. | reverse complement strand
CCAGATGGACCGGGACAAAATTTTTGCACCCGGGGATATGGCCTTTGTGGTGCTGACCCTTGACACAGACGGCAAGGTGGTGTTTGTAAATCCCCAGGAGCATTACCGGATCGGTATCGAGATCTTTCTGTTATGTCTGTTTGCCCTGCTGTTGATCGCCTTCGGGGGATTTACCGGGTTGAAAGCCCTGTTATCGTTCCTTTTCGCTGCCCTTGTGATCTGGAAGATCCTGATTCCATCCCTGTTGAAAGGCTGGGATCCTATCCTGGTGACCCTGGGAGTCACGGCCACGCTCTGCGGTGCCATCATTTTTCTTGTGGCAGGGGTGAACCGGAAAGGGGTCACGGCGTTTGCCGGCAGTTTTGCAGGCGTACTCACGAGTTGCGGACTGGCCTATTTTTTCACCGGTCCCCTTCATCTTCACGGGGCGGTGATGCCCTTTGCCGAAACGCTGCTGTATTCGGGTTTCGGGCATCTGGACTTGACCAAAATATATATTGCAGCCGTTTTTATCGCCTGTTCCGGTGCGGTGATGGACCTGGGCGTGGACGTGGCCGCAAGCATGAACGAAGTCGTGGAAAAATATCCCGCCATCAGCCGGATCGAGCTGATCAAATCGGGCCTGAACGTGGGCCGGGCCGTGGCAGGCACCATGACGACCACCCTGCTTCTGGCCTATTCAGGAGGATTCATCACCCTGTTAATGGCGTTTATGGCCCAGGGAATTCCTTTGTCGTCAACGTTTAACATCATATACGTGGCAGCGGAGGTGCTGAAAACCATTGTGGGCAGCTTTGCCATGGTGACAGTGGCGCCGTTCACCGCCTTTTTGGGAGGGTTTATTCTATTGAAAAAACCTTGACAGGCAGTTGGTTTCCCGAACGACACACTTACTTTTACTGAGTCTGAATCCTTCCCAATTCATTGAAAGACCTTCTGAAGGAAGACAATACCAGCAGGTCGTTTTTGCGCACACATCGATAACGAGGATTCTCCTATACCTTTTTCAGCTGGAGCTGATGAAGAAGGTAGGATTCCAGAGAACCAAAAGATGACTCGTATATATGTCCCAATATCAACTGGTGCCGTATAAGCGGATTGAAGAGTATTTTCGGGACCAGGTAAAGATTTCGATAAGCGCTGGCACGGGTTTCAACTTCAACTATGATGTCTACCATAAACTGGAAGCCATGGAAGAAATGGGAGTACTGCCTCATTTCAAGGGAATTCTTTGCTATGATCACTGGAAACCATATTTCAAACTCGACTGCCAGCATGCCCTGTGTAACGCCCACCACTTCAGAGAACTGGAAAGAGCCTGGGAACAGGACAAACAGGAATGGGCCGGAGACATGAGGGAGCTTTTGTTACAGATCAATCAGGCAATAGATGATGCCGGCGGACGACTGGAGCCGGAAGAATCCCGGGAATTTCGACAAAAATACCGGGATCTTCTGGACAAAGCCGAGAATGAATGTCCACCACCTGATGAAAGCAAGAAGAAAAACAAACGGGGCCGAACAAAACGATTCAAAACAAGAAACCTCCTTGAACGGTTAATGGACTTTGAAACGGAAACCCTCCGCTTCATGGATGACGATCAGGTGCAAATGAGGATGATACTGGAGCATGTCACCCCAGGTGTGAAGGCCTGCCAGATATCCGATTCGATCAGATCCGACAAACCGAGTTTCCTGCGCTAATTTTTTCAGCGCTTTATTTTTGTATGCAGTGATTCTAACAGAACAAAAACGTCGTAAACATAAAACCCTAAAACCTCCTACGTATGTTGATTTCGGATAGGGGGGTGATTGGCATCCCTTGGTACGAAATAAAACAAGAGGAGAAATAAAATGAATGCAACAGTCATGAAGGATTCCATTTTCAAGTCCCTGCTATTGGCATTGGCCAGTATGGTTTGTGTGTTCACGCTGGCTTCGAACACGCTGGCTGAGACGATCGGTGGATTGGGCTTCGCCGATACCACGCGGCACACCACCGCCATGACGTCCAAGGATATTTTTACCATTGTTGGAGACCAGGATTTGATGTCGCTTCCGGCGATTAACGAGGATGGCACCATCCGGGCCATCGTCGAGATCCCGACCGGCACCTCTGCCAAATGGGAGGTGAGCAAGGATGATCCGAAAGCGGTCTACTGGGAATTCAAGAAAGGCAAGCCGCGTATCGTGAATTATCTGGGTTACCCCGGCAACTACGGCACCATTCCCGGAACGGCTCTACCCAAGGAACTGGGCGGTGATGGAGACCCGCTTGATGTCATGGTGCTGGGGCAGGCTGTGCCGCGCGGCGAGATCGTTAATGTGCGCTTGATCGGCGTGTTGAAAATGCTTGATGGCGGCGAACAGGATGACAAGCTGATTGCAGTTCTGGCCGAGAACTCGCCCTTCAGCCACATCAAGAGTATGGCGCAGCTTGATGCCGAGTTTCACGGTGTGAGTCAGATTGTCGATCTCTGGTTCGCCAACTACAAGGGCCCGGATGGTGGCATGAAAGGACTCGGCTTCTCGGATGCCGACGAAGCGCAGGCTGTGCTTGAAGCAGCAGAGGCGAACTACAAGCCGGTAAAATAAAGGGGAAAAGTCGGTGCCCTGTTCCCCGGGGACAACGCCCTTTCAAAAGAGGCCCCCTCACTGCCGTAGAAGAGCGGGCCGCTACCTGCCTTGCAGCAGCCCGGGCTGCGTTCGAGCAAAACGACTATCAGGCAGCCTGCGGCCTGGCCTGCCAGTCCCTGGCCCTGAAGCGCTCGGGAGAGGCTGAATCGCTGTACCGCTATGCCGGCTTTCTGGTCGGAAGGCGGCGGATAACCCGGCTGACACCTGCCGGCAGCGAAGGAAACAGGAGAGCCAGGAAACCATAGCCGGTCACATCCCCCGGATGATCATCGATCATTGCGCCTGAGATACCAAAACAAGAAAGGTGCGGCGGGAGCCGCTGCAAACGGGTGTCATTGAATTTGCTTGAAAAACCAGTTACGATATGCTAATTAAACTAAACGCTGTTGCGGAATATAATGACAATTTGCATTAAATATTAGATTTGACATGATTAAACGAATTTTAGATCTCCCCATTTTGCTGGAAAGAAAGTCGTTTTTTTTGTTCGGCCCCAGGGGGACCGGAAAAACGACCCTCATCCGGAACACCCTTGGGAATGCTTTTGTGATAGATCTGTTGGAGATCAGAATCTATCGCGAATACCTGAAAAACCCATCCATCCTTGCAGAGCAAAAACTGAAACCCGTCGTGGTGATCGATGAAGTGCAGAAGCTGCCGGAAATATTGGACGAAGTTCACCGCCTGATCGAAACGCGGAAATTGACGTTTCTGCTCACCGGCAGCAGTGCCCGGAAGCTCAAGCGGGGGGGTGCCAATTTGCTTGCCGGAAGGGCCTGGTGGGCTGAAATGTTTCCGTTGACATCCCATGAAATTCCGGACTTTGAATTGCTTACTTATCTGAATAGGGGTGGTCTGCCTGCTGTCTATCCCAGCAATGATTACCATGAAGAACTGAAGTCCTACACGGGATTGTATCTCAAGGAGGAGATCCAGAATGAAGCGTTAACCCGGAAAATTTCAAATTTCAGTGAATTCCTGGACCTGATCGCGTTATGTAACGGTGAAGAGGTCAGTTATCAGTCCATTGCCATCGATTGCGGTGTTTCCGCCAACACCATCAAAAACTACATTCAGATCCTGGAAGATACCCTGGTCGCTTTTCAATTGCCGGGGTTTACGAAAACACGCAAACGAAAATCCATTTCACGGGCCAAGCTATACTTTTTTGATGTCGGTGTGGTCAATTCCCTGGCCGGAAGAGGAAATATCATGGCCGGTTCCGAGCTGTTCGGCAAAGCGTTTGAGCATTTTATCATCCTGGAAGTGCGTGCATTTCTGTCTTATTTCAGAAAAAATGTCAAAATGTATTATTGGCGATCCACTTCTCAATTTGAAGTGGATCTGGTGCTGGGCACCCAATGGGCCATTGAGATAAAAAGTACAACAATGGTACAAAACAAGCATCTGAAAGGTATCCGGGCATTGAAGCAAGAGAACAATATCGAAAATTTTGCCGTGGTCAGCTGTGACACCAATGAAAGGGTCACAAAAGACAATATCACCATTTTCCCCTGGAACCTGTTTTTGCAGAGACTGTGGCAGGGAAAAATTATCCTTTGATTTTCCTGAATGATACCCGGGGTCGCTTGCCCCGGCTATTCCCTTTCCTGCCTTGAGCATCCCGCCTACCGGTCGGTGCCGTGTCATTTTTTTTCCTGGTCATCATCAGCCCGCATTTGAAGATACGCAAGGAATTCGGCCTTGTCTGAGGAGGGGGCGAAGTGTTCAAAACCAATATTTTTCAGATGGACAAAAGAACAACAACTCCATTTTAACAAGGAAAAAGCTTGACAGTGTCTGACATTCATGAAATATTGCACAATTGTTAGTGCTGGCTAATAAAATTTTATAAAATAAATATTATAATGATGTAATCAAAAGTTTTTGTTTGCTTATTTCAGCCGGTAATTTGAAGGAGGTTCTTGATGAAAACAGCTGCAGCAAAATGGATGACAGGGTTATTGTGCATGATCGCAGCATTGCTGGCGGACCCTGATTTGTAATCAATGTGCAGGCGGTTATCCGGTTGCAAAACCTGAAAAGGAGAAACCCATGTTTGGAAAAATACTGATCGGGCTGATCGTTGCCGGTGCCGTGTATTATCTGTACCGCCGGTTCAGGGCCACCACTTCCGCTGACGGTGCATCCTGCGGCTGCGG
>JAABTU010000179.1 GCA_011389715.1 Desulfotignum sp. | reverse complement strand
AAAAATTGTATGAAATCAAGCTTGATCTGTAGATAACTGTACCATATCTTGAGAGATCTTGTCATGCCGGAATGCCAACCTCGAACATCACAGGACAGGTTTTGCCACCGTCGACGTCGAAATCTTTAATACATATTTCGCTAAACGATTTTTCTCAAAGCGGCATCCAGATCAACGATGCCGCTTTGATGTTTGCCCACTTTGATCTGTGGAATTGTTGTCATCATAACCTCCTTATATTTTATAACAGTTCCAGGCTGATCATCTCCACGGTAAGCCCGTCGATAATATCCAGTTTTTTTGCCCCGCAGGTACATCCCTGAGCCAGGTGTCGAGCCAGCACCGGCTGTACAGGTTGATCATCGGCAATATCGAGGGTTATCTGTTTCCGGCAGTGCCGGCAGGTCAGGGTGACCGGGATGGTTTCAAAAATCAGGTCCGCCCCCTGCGCCGGGGTTCCCCGGCTCAGGAAGGAGAAAAACAGTTCCAGTGATGTCGGCACAATGGCGCTGAACCGGCCCACACCCAACCGGACGTTTTTTATCATCCTGCCATTGGCCCTTTCGATGGCCAAATCCAGCATAGCCTGGGCATAAGGTTCTTCATGCACGGCAGCCCCCAGTTTTTTGCCTTTGTTCCACCTTTGTCCGTATCCAGTCATACCATTGCAGAAGACCGGTGCCATTTGTGCAGCTTATTTCGAAAACCGTCAATCCAGGATGAATTTTCAAAGCGTTGGGTTTGAGTAGAGAAGCTGACCCGGGCAGGTGGGGCAGCAAGTCCATTTTGTTGATCAGCAGAAGATCCGCCCGTGCAAAAGTGTCCGGATATTTGAAGGGTTTGTCGCCTCCTTCGGTCAGGCTTGACACCACGGCCGTGCAGTCCTGGCCCAGGTCCCAGACTGCCGGACATAACAGATTGCCCACATTTTCGATGAACAGAAGGTCAATATCCGGCAGATGAATTTTTCCCAACGCATTTTCGATCATTATGGCATCCAGATGACATCCGCCCCGGGTGTTGATTTGAATGGCCTCGGCACCGGCACGGTGGATTCTGTCGCTGTCCAGGCAGGTATGGGGATCGCCCTCGATCACACCGATGCCAAAATCCGAACCCAATCCTTCAATGGTTTTTTCGATCAGCGCGGTTTTTCCGGCCCCTGGTGCGGAAATCAGGTTCAGCACCCAGATGCCGTGGGACAAAAATTGTGTCCGGAGCACCTGGGCCACCCGGTCATTGGCATCGGTCACTGATTTTTTTACGGATATAACGGTCAAAGGATATCTCCATTATCAACAGGTTCAAAGCGGAGGCAACGGATGCATCTCAATACACCCTGCAGGGCATCCGGTCCGGCACAGACCGCATCCATAACACCTGGACGGATCAAAGGCCACCGATCTTCTTGTTTTGGTCTTACCTGAAGCCGTAGTGATATCAATTTTTTGTCCATCATGGTAAAATGCTTCAAACTGGCACCGTTTCACGCAGATGCCGCAATGGGTGCAGGCGTTTTTATTTCTGACAGCCACATAATGGACCCGGGGGTAAATCCGGTCACTGTCCAGCCGTTTGGATGCTCGTAATGGAAAGCAGCAGCAGACACAGCAGTTGCAAAAACCGAAAAGTCCATGCCCCTCTCGCGGATGTGTGCCGATATGCATGAGGCCTTCCCGGTCGGTTTTTAGAACGATCCGTTTGCACGCCTCCCGGGTCAGCCGTCTGCCAAGGCCCCGCTCTAGTGTATAACGGGCCCCGTCGTCCAGGCGGATACAGCTCTCGATCATTCGGTTGCACCCTTGTGTGCTGCACCGGCAGTCACAATTGACAACGGCATGTATATGGGCTCTTTCCACTTGGTCCAGTGCTTGTTCCAGAAGCAGAAAGTCTTTTTGTTTTATCTGCTGATAGGCATCCGGGTCTTTTTTTATCTTTTCAACCACAGGGGCGATCTTTTCCGTATAATCTTTGAGCCACCAGTCCGTGATTTCTTGACGGACCTCATCCGGAATCTCGTCCCAGCCGCCGTACATGGTCAGTTCATTCAGCCGGTCATAAAATCGGGCCGGGATATACCTCACCGTTTTCCCCTCAATGGGTCCATGGTCGAAAACATATCCCACTTTTTTGCCGTTCACTTCCCTGTGGACAAAATGCCTGCGATAGGACTCTTCCAGAAAAGCCCGGGCCTGTTCAGAGGTCAGGGTCAGCAGTGCGGCTATCTGGTCAACTCCCATGGCCCGGCCGTTCATGGCAACGATCAATTCGATTTCCGCTGGTTCGGCAAACATCTTCACATAGGGCTGGATGGCCGGTGGCACCTCAAAAAGCCGAATGAATCGGTCCAGATTATTCACAGAAACTCTCCTTTTCTCGGTGGTATCAACCGGAAGGCCGGAGCCGCCCGGCACTGCCATCTATTGTTCGCCCTGGGTATCTTTTTTCCTGCCGGTATCCTGCAGGGTTGTCCGGGAAGCACAACAGCAGCCATATGGAAATGCATCAATCTGTTCATCGGCTGTGTCTGCAGCGCTGTTTTCCTCCACCTGAAAATTGTAGCACCCGGATTTGGGTCCAAATAAATTTTCCAGATACTGGGTTTGGATTGCACGGTCATGTATCTGTTTCTCCTTGTAAAAAAGGTTGCATAAAAAAATGGGTGATGATCAATGCTCGACAATACCATTTTTACCAAAAAATGACTCACGCCACAAGTCGCAATTCTTCCGATCTATCCACTATACTATTCTTTCGATGATGACTTTCTTGAAGATTGAATCTTGAGATGAATTTAAGAAAAATTCGGGGAAGGTATGGCGCAATACGATTGCCGTGACAAGCTCAGAAGGCTTGAAAGCGGTTTGAATAGTTCTGAACCATGACCCGAACGGTATGTGTCAAGGAAGAGAAGACCATTTGGGAGAAAGAAGTGGAGAGCTACTAGAGCAGACCCTGAGCATCAATCCGGTTTGAACGAGCCTGTAGTAAACATCCATTTTCCTCTGCACCGCTTTTCGACACGCCTCCGACAACCATAGCAACGTTACTGATAGAAATGGCTGGTTTGAGGCGAAAACCTCGAAAGAAAACACTGGACAAATGGAGTTTTTTGCCGCCACAGGATAACCAAACAAACATGCCGGAGAATCGTTTATTAGGGTCTGATTGAATCGGACTGTTGGAGTATTGCCCCAATTATATACAAGGACCAAAAAGTGATAATAGCACACAGGTCAAAACCACAGAATCAGGCAAGAATCTGACAATTCAAACAACAAAAAACCTAAAAAACATTGTTCAACAAAGGAAAATGATTTATAAACCAGTCAAAAAATGAACGGTTTCAAAGCATGTAATAATCATACTGACTTCACAGGCCAGTGGTTTGTATGAGAATTTGGTATCATTCAAGATAAAAAAAGGAGGCAAGTATGAAAAAAAGAATTCATCCGGCAGTACATGACATGAAAAGTGACATGGAAAAAGGCAAACTTTCCAGAAGGGAATTTTTGCGGTATTCTACCCTGCTGGGGGTATCCGCTTTCACCGCCACCCAGGTGGCAGGACTTTCCTGGACCAGCAGAGCCTTCGCCGGCAACGTCAAACGCGGCGGTACCCTGAAGGTTGCCACCGCACTTCAGAAAATCGCCCATCCCGCCACTTATTCCTGGATCGCTGCATCCAACGTCACCCGCCAGGTGGCCGAGTATCTGACCCTGACCGACGGCAAGAACATCACTCATCCTTATCTGCTGGAAAACTGGGAAGCCAGTGATGATCTCAAGACCTGGACCCTGAACCTGAGAAAAGGAGTCACATTCAACAACGGCGATACCTTCAACGCCGATGACGTGATCTTTACTTTCAACCAGTGGCTGGATGAAAGTGTGGGCTCCTCCATGAAAGGCATGATCGGTGGATATTTGAGCAGCAACAACATCGAGCGGGTCAATGACTATCAGGTCAAACTGCATCTGTCGATTCCTGAAATAGCCGTTCCAGAGCACCTGTTCCATTATCCGGCCCAGGTGCTCAACCACCGGACATTTGAAGGGGATTTTCTCAAAGCCCCCCACGGCACGGGTCCCTACACCTTGGAAACCTACCGGGAAGGAGAGCTGGCCGTGATCAAAGCCCGTTCCAACTACTGGCAGAAAGGTGCTGACGGCAAACCCCTGCCATATCTGGATGAAATGCATTTCCTGGACATGGGCACGGAAACTTCCCCCATGATTTCGTCCATCAAGAGCAAGGACATCGATTTCATAGACCTGTCCGATATCAGCGGCACCGACATTTTCCTGGCACTCAAGGATGATCCTGAAATTAACATTCTGTCTGTCCCTACTGCCACGACACGGGTATTGCGTATGAGGGTGGATCTCAAACCCTGGGACAATGAGAAGGTCCGGCTGGCCATGAAAAAATGCCACAACCATGAAAAATTGCTGGCACTGGCATACATGGGTCAGGGTCTGGAAGGACAGGATTTCCATGTGTACCAGCTGCATCCCGAATACTGTGAAATGCCCATCCCGCCCTATGATCCCCAGGCCTCCAAAAAGCTGCTGGCCGAAGCCGGGTATCCCAACGGCCTGGAGGTCACCCTGGCGGTTGGCTCCGGGTGGCCGGAGGTAGTACGGTACGCGGAAATCCTCAAACAGGATGCCATTGCCGGCGGATTCAAGATCAACCTCCAGACCATGCCCAACAGCCAGTACTGGGAAAAATGGACGGAAGTGGACTTCGGTATCACCCCCTGGACCCACCGGCCCCTGGGCACCATGGTGCTGAATCTGGCCTA
>JAABTU010000178.1 GCA_011389715.1 Desulfotignum sp. | reverse complement strand
CGTGATCCCGAAGGGTTTTTTGGCTGCCAGGTCTGCACATTGCAGGTCCAGCCGGGTTTTGTGGCTCAGATCCACCAGCCAGGGGCCTTCTCCTTCGCCGTGGTATTCCAGGACCACATCCCAGTTGCCGCGTTTTTCATTTTTGAGCGGTGTCGCCTTAAACTCCACCGCTGAGTATCTTTTAATGTCTTTCATACGTGTATATCCCTTACATTTTCATCCGTTTACCTTCAGGATCATAGAACGGTGTTTCCACGATTGTTCCGTAAATCAGCTCGCCGTTGCATTCATCTTCATAAAATGCCAGCCGGGTGCCGATTTTGCTCATGTCACCATCCACCAGGGCCATGCCCACGGCTTCATTGAGGGAAAAACTGTTTCTGGCGGTGCACACATGGCCCCGGACCCGGTCATCCACGATCAGGGCGCCGTCTTTCGGGGCTCTGCCATTGTTTTCCATCTTGAATCCCACAAGCTTGAGCCGGGTGTTGTCTTTTTCCGCCTGGGCCAGGGCTGCCACGCCGACAGTCTTATAGCCTGTTTTTTTCCGGGACCAGAGAAATCCCATGCCGATATCCAGCAGATTGGTGCGCTGTTCAGATTCCTGGCCCAGTATGACATGGCATTTTTCCATGCGCAGCACATTCTGGGCTTCCACACCGAAATTCTGGATCTTGAACTCTTTGCCTGCTTCATTGAGCATCAGCCATAGGGTTTTCATATAGGAGGCGGGTACATGCAGCTCATAGGACAATTCGCCCACAAACCCCAGGCGCATGGCCTTGACAGGGATGGTGTCGGCAATGGTGAACTCTTTGTATTCGGAAAAACCGAATCCCTCGTTGGACACGTCGATGTCCACCACTTTTTCCAGCACTTTTCTGGCATTGGGGCCGGACAGGTTGATAACCCCCATGGCATCAGTGAGGTTCACCAGGGCAAAATCCCAGTTGTCATACCGGGTGTGGTACCGGATCCATTCGATGGTCTGGCCGGCACGGCCGGTGGATGTGGAAAAATAATAATCGTTTTCTCCCAGCTTGACAACCACGCCGTCATCAATGACACAGCCGTCATCATTGCACATGGCCGTGTATTTGACCCGTCCTTCCTTGATCTTGGAAAGATCGGACACATATACCCGTTGCAGGGCGTTCAGGGCATCAGGTCCGTGAATTCGGAATTTTCCCAGGGTGGAGCCGTCCAGCATGCCCACATTGTTCCTGACGTTTTCTATTTCTTTTTTGCAGGTAAAATCTTTTGAAAAATACCTGGCCCGCTGCCATACCCCGATGTTTCTGAAGATACCGCCGTCTTTGCGCTGCATCTCATCCATGGGGGTTCTTTTGAACATGGTATGGTTGGTACCGGCATAGGTGGCGATCAATGTCGGCACCAGGGGCGGCCGCACCGTGGTGGGCCGGATCTTGATATCCGGCAGGGCCTGGTATTTGGCGGTGAACAGCGGCAGGTTGTGTCCCGGAATGCCGCCCTGGCCAGGCCCAAGCCCTGCACCGGAAAAGCGCTTGATCAGTTCGGGAACATCAAATCCCTTGTCAATGGACTGCTTGATATTTTTGATACTGGTGTCTTCATCAAAGCAGATAAAGGTTTTTCTTCCCTTTACCGGCGCAGTTACCAGTTTGGTGCCCCTGGCAGGACCGGGCAGGTCCTCCATGGCTTTTTTGGCTTCCCCCAGTTCGGCAATGGAGCAGTTTTCACAGTCAAATGCCGCTTTGAGTCCGGCCAGAAGACCGGAAGCTTCAATGGATTGTGCATTTTCAAACCCCAGCAGACGGCCGGCGGCATGCATTTTTTTGGGCAGGTCCGTGGGCAGAAAAAAATTGGTGTGGTTGTCATAGGTCAGTTTGGCCTGGTTCACCACCAAGGGTCCTGTAAGGGGAGTAAACCCGGCAGATGCCACCAGTACGTCACAGTCATATGTTTTGGAAACCGTGGTATCCACGCTCTTGACGGTGACTTTTTTCACCTGTTTGCCGCCATGGGCCTCAGTGGCCACCCAGCCTTTGAGGATGGTGATTTTCCGGTCCAGAACCGCCTTGAGCAGGGCCGGATCCTGACCGTCTTCCCTGATGTCGGCGATGACAGGAACGGACATTCCCAGATCATGCAGGCTCACGGCTGCTTCCAGTCCCAGGTCATGGCCGATGGAAAACACAGCCGTCTTGCCGGGCAGCATCCCATAGGTATTGGCCAGGCGCAGGGCGCATCCAGCCTGCATTACGCCCGGGCGTTCATTGTTTTCAAACAGCAGGGGCCGTTCGATGCAGCCGGTGGCAACCACCACGCTGTTGGCCCGGATCTCAATATACCGTTCCGTAAAGGCATCAGATTCTTTTCCGACCTGAAAACCGGTGATCAGGTTGTTGTTGTATGCCCCGACATTGGCGGTATGGGTGAACACCCGGATGTTTTCGGTTTTTTCCACCTCTTTTGCCAGCTGCACGGCACGCTCGTGATGGGTCTGGCGGCTGATATACTCGGATGTCCGGTATTCAAAATGGCCCCCCAGCCAGGGTCTGGCTTCCATGAGGATGACCCGCAGCCCTTTTTGTGCCGCAGCCAGGGCCGCAGTCATGCCGGCAGGCCCGCCGCCGATGACACACACATCACAGGTGGGGAAGATCTCATCATATTTGCCGGGCATGTGGTGGTCCGGAGACAACTTGCCGATACCGGCGGCCTTGCGGATCTGCTTCATGGCAACCGGCCAGATTTTGGCGGGCTTGTGCATGGTGTCATAGTAGAAACCGGCGGGCATGGCCCAGTCCATCTTGTCGATAAAGCCCAGGAGGTCATTTTCAGCAGACCCTTTGACATTCTGCTCTTTGACCACCATGCCGGGTTTCAGGGCTGTGGTTTCGGTGCGGACATTGGGGATGCCGTTGACCTCCATCATGGTGTTGGAGCATTCCCCGTCCATGCTGTAAAGCCCTCTGGGACGATGGTATTTCAGACTTCTTGCATAAATTCTGACCCCATTGGCATACAGGGCGGTTGCAATGGTATCCCCTTTTGTGCCGTAGTATGTTTTCCCCTTGTAAGTGAAGGGAATCTTGTCGCTTGTATCGATTTTCAATGTGGGCAGATGATTGAATCTGTTCATCATTCTTTTGCCTCCGGTGTTTCCTTTTCAAGGTTTGTCGTCGTGTCCCGGAATATGGTAAACCATGAACCACATCCATCCCGGTGAAACCACCATTCCTGCTGCACACCTGCCACGCATTTGTTCATGTGGACATAATCGCACCAGCTTTCAGGGGTCAGATCTTTTTCATCAGGTCTGGGACCTTTTTCTTCTCCGCCGTAACGGAACTCATATCCGTTTCTCTTTCCGCAGATCGGACATGTAATTGTTAACGCCATCTTGTCTTCTCCTTGAATCTCATAAAAATTATTCAGCTGGTTAATTGTCCGGGCTGTAGCTCATCAGCGCGGCTGTTTCACCCATGAGTTTGTGTTCTTGGTACCGTTTCAGAGCAAAGGGCTTGAGTATGTCGGGACAGGTGTTGGTGGCCATGAAGCCGGCCATGTGACGTCCTACGGCAGAGCATGATTTAAAACCGAAATATCCCCAGCCGCAGTCCATGAAAAATCCTTCCACCTGGTCATTGCCGTCCATGATAGGGGCCATGTCAGGGGTCATGTCAGCCAGCCCGCCCCAGATCCGCATGAACCGCACCCCCCGCAGGGCAGGCAGAAATTCAGACAATGCCTCGGCCTGGTGCTTGATGTAGTGGGCCGTGTTCAAGGTGGTATAGTTGGGCCAGGGATCCATGTGGGCGCCGGTGGCGATTTCCCCTTTCAGGGTCTGGTTGGCGTAGCAGTGGTAGGCCCCTGAGGAGACCACATGGTCCAGGATAGGCTTGAGGGGCTGGGTCACCATGGCCTGGATGGTCAGAACGGAGATGGGCAGTTTGATGCCCAAAAATTCGTGGATCAGGGCGGCGGAATATCCGCCGGCGGAGATCAGCACCTGTTTGGTGTTGATGACCCCTTTGTCGGTGACCACTGCCGTGACCTTGCCGTTTTTGGTGTTGATGCCTGTGGCTTCTGTCTGCTGGTGGATTTCCACCCCCATTTTGGCAGCCCCTTTGGCCAGGCCCCAGACAACCGCGTCATGGCGGACCACCCCCCCGGGGGGATGAAACATGGCCCCGTGGATGGGAAAGGTGATGTCTTCGGAAATGTTCAGGGCCGGTACCAGTTCCTTGGCTTCCTTGGCATCGATGAGGTGGGATTCCACCCCGTGGAACTGGGCTGTAGCAATGGTCATGCGGGCTGCATTCATGGCTGCCTCGGAATGCATGAGGTTGAGGTTGCCGCAGTTGTTGAACATTAAGTTGTAATCCAGTTCTTTGGTGAGAACCGGCCAGAGGTCCAGCGCTTCTTTGTATAGCGGCACATTGTGCTGGGTCCGCTGGTTGGCACGGACAATGGCCGTGTTTCTGCCGGCACCGCCATATCCGATATAGTTCTTTTCAATGATCGCCACATCGGTGATGCCATGCTCTTTTGCAAGGTAGTACGCTGTTGCCAGACTGTGAAGTCCGCCTCCAATGAGAACCACATCATAACTTGATTTAAGCTTGGTTTTTTTGCCCCACAGGGGTTTGCTTTTCGAAAACATTGGCCTTCTCTTCATTTTGGATTGATATTATTTTTCTGTTATATCCATTTCGTCAATACGCCATGAAAGAAAACATGTCAAGCGTTTTATTCAATTATGATTGTTTTTCTTTCATTTGTTCTTGACAAAATAGTTGTTCTGGACTAAATCTCAATAAAATTAGCAAATTATAATAAAGAATCCGCTATGATAA
>JAABTU010000188.1 GCA_011389715.1 Desulfotignum sp. | reverse complement strand
AGCATACCGGTCAATGCTTTTTTGGTGAGCCCGTCCGGGACCTCTTTGCCGGAAAAGAACCTGTCCGGAAGCTGGTCTGAAAGGGGCAGGATGGAATGGCGCAGGTTGAAAAGTCTTTCCATGGCCGCAATTTTCTCTCCAGCTCCCGTCAGGCCGTCTCTGGTAAAACCTGTTTCCGCCAGTGCATTCACAAGAGAAATTTCCGGTTCCAGGTTGAATGACTTGAGCAGAGACAATACCGGAACCTTGCACAACCCCAGGCAGTCCACCAGGATATTGGTGACCACGGCCTTTTTGATCAGCCATCCCTTGGCCTGTGTGGCATGGATATCCACTGCCAGGGCGGTGCCGAATTCTTTGATGGCGGCTTCTTTTGTCCAGCTGTATTCCAGAGAGGCATAGACATTGTTGTAATCCCCGCCCCGGCTGGATACCGCATACCCCAGGGCGGTTCCCATGATGGCACCGGGATGGTAGGCGGTCAGTTCCAGGCCTTTGACATGGGCGGCACAGGCTGCTGCTTCGGCCCCGATTTGATCAGCCGCATGCCTGACACCGCCGGCCAGAAGCCGGCCCAGTTCCGTGGTGCGGGTTGCGATCCGGTGAATCAGGGTTTCCATGGTGCGGGCATTGCCCCAGGACAAATCCAGATCAGTTTTGAGATTTTCCGGCATCAGGCCTTTTTCGTCCAGGTCCATGGCAAAGGCGATTACCGATGCCGTGGAAGTGGTGTCCAGCCCCACCCGGTTGCACAGGTTGTCCAGCCGGACAATGGCAGCCAGATCTGTGAGCCCGCATTTGGGACCAAAGTTTATCATTGGTTCGAACTCCGGCCGGGTGGATCTATCACCGGGGCTGGCAGGGTCCATCACAAGCTCTGCCTTGCACTGGACCGGGCATTTGAAACAGCCTGAGGTTCCGGCACGTTTCTCTGCCAGTTTCCTGCCGTCGATGGCACTGACATCTGTCATGCCGATCTCATTATAGTTTTTCCCCCCCATGATGCCGAAATCATTGGCCCACTGGAGGTATCCGGCCCCGCCGTATCTGGAGAAAAAGGAAAATTCCGATGCATTCCGCACCAGGGCGGCATAGGTTTTCACCGCCTGTTTTTTTTCAGGGGTATCTGCCGGCAGGTGTTTGTGGCTGCCTTTGGCAATGACTATTGCCTTGATGTTTTTGGCGCCCATGACAGCCCCCATACCGGTGCGGCCGGCAGCATGGTCTTTTTCCGTCATGACGGCGGCAAACCGGACCTGGTTTTCCCCGGCAGGGCCGATGGCCAGAATGCGTGTTTTTTCATGGCTGTGCATCTGTCTGAGCCGGTCCTGGACCGCAGCCGTGTCCAGACCCCACAGATCCCGGGCGGACACAAGCCTTGCCCCGCCTTCATGAACATACAGATAGACCGGTTCGGCAGCGGCACCGGTCACTATAATGGCCGCCAGGTTGCAGGACCGCATCCAGGCACCGGTATATCCGCCGATATTGGAACTGCCCAGAATCCCGGTGAGGGGGGACAGGGCATTGATATGAAGTCTGGCCCCGCAGGGGGCCGCAGATCCGGTGAGAAGCCCGGTGGAAAAAAGCAGTATGTTGTCCGGTCCCAGAGGGTCTGTACCCGGTTTCAGGTGGTGGTACAGAAACCAGGCATTGAAGCCCCTGCCCCCCAGAAACGGCAGTGCCGTTTCTGGAAAGGCCTGAAACCGGCAGATTTTCCGGGTCAGGTCCACCATCAGAATTTGACCTGCCTTGTCGCTTGAAACCATGGTGGTTTTTGTCTGCCTGCCATGACGGTAAATTCTGGTTGAACCGCCTGATGATGCTGTATTCATGGAGTAAATATGTATCATGTTATGGCATTCGGATCAAATCATTATTTGCCGGTTTTCTGGGCAACCATACCGACTGCCAGGATGCCGATCAAAACCAGGATTTTCAAACTTCTCCTCATGGTTGGTTGGTACCATAAAAGACCGGTTTACACAAGTGACGGCAGGGACCCTTGGGCTTTACCCTGAAAAAACTTGTATCTGGAACGTATTCATCATAATATCTGGATATTTGAAAAAACAGGGAACGATCTTTTTGCATCTGGAGGATTACATGAACCGTGATACAGCCATTCAGGATCTGGAAGCCTTTGAAGGCTACTGGGACATTATCGTCATCGGCGGCGGGGCCACCGGACTGGGGGTGGGCGTGGATGCCGCCTCCCGGGGCTGCAGGACCCTGCTTTTAGAACAGAACGATTTTTCCAAAGGAACCTCCAGCCGGTCCACCAAGCTGGTGCACGGCGGGGTCAGGTACCTGCGCCAGGGCAATATCTCCCTTGTTCTCGAGGCCCTCCATGAGCGGGGCCTTCTCATGCGCAACGCCCCGCATCTGGTCAGCAACCAGGCCTTTATCGTTCCCAATTACGAGTGGTGGGACGGGCCGTTTTACGGGGCCGGCATGAAGGTATATGATATGCTGGCAGGCAAGCTGGGGCTGGGGCCGTCCAGAAACTTGTCCAAAAAAGAAACCCTGAAACGGATCCCCACTCTGGAACCGCAGAAATTGCGGGGCGGGGTGGTCTATTACGACGGCCAGTTCGACGATGCCCGCCTGGCTGTCAACCTGGCCCAGACCATGGTGGACCATGGCGGCACCCCTGTCAACCATATGAAAGTCACCGGCTTTACCAGGGCCGGTGACATGATTGACGGGGTTACAGCCACAGACATGGAAACCGGCAGATCTTATCAGGTGCATGCCCGGGTGGTGGTGAACGCCACCGGGGTTTTCACCGACAGCATCCTGCAGATGGAAAATCCCCGGGCAAAGCCCATCATATCCGCCAGCCAGGGGGTCCACCTGGTGCTGGACAAGGAGTTTCTGCCCGGAGAATCCGCCATCATGGTTCCCCAGACTGCCGACGGCCGGGTGCTGTTTGTGGTGCCATGGCATGACAAAGCTGTGGTGGGGACAACAGATACGCCGGTGTCAGATATCAGCCTGGAACCATGTCCCTTAAAGGAAGAGATCGACTTCATCCTGGAACATGCAGCCATCTACCTGTCCAAAGATCCGGAACCAAAGGATGTCAAGAGTGTGTTTGCCGGGCTGCGGCCCCTGGTTGACACCGGCAGCAGCGACAATACCGCTGCCATTTCTCGGGATCATTTTCTGGTGGTCTCGGAATCAGGCCTGGTGACCATCACCGGCGGCAAATGGACAACTTACAGAAAAATGGCGGAAGACGCTGTTAACCAGGCCATGTTGGTGGCAGGTCTGGATGAACGCGAATGCGTAACAAAAAAATTGCGGATCCACGGGTGGCTCAAACACTTTGATAGAAATGATGCCCTGCATTATTATGGATCAGATGCCATCCATATCAAAAAACTGATCAAAGAGAATGCCGGGCTGGGGGAAAAACTGCATGCAGACCTGCCCTATATCAAGGCGGAGGTGATCTGGTCCGTACGCAGGGAGATGGCCAGGACAATAGAGGATTTTTTGGCCCGCCGCAGCCGTGCCCTGGTGCTGGATGCCCGGGCTGCCATGGATATGGCACCGGATGTGGCGCAGCTTATGGCCCAGGAACTGGGATATGATGACACCTGGGTGGACCGTCAGGTCTCTGATTTTGCCGATCTGGCAGACAGGTACCTGATCGGCGGTTCTGTGTGTAAAGACCAAGGGCGGTCATGACGATTTTACTGGTGGACAATGATGCTGCAGAAAACCTGGCTCTGGCAGATATGCTTCACAAAAAAGGGTATGCCGGTCTCCGGGCATCTGATGCAGCACAGGCCCTGTCTCTGGTAAAACAACATGAGATCCGCGTTGTCGTATACATTCGGCAGGCATCTGACACAGCCGGCCTTGATTTGTGCAGCAGCATCCGCAGCCTGAAAAAAGACCATTATATCTATTTTATAATGGTCACCCCAAAGGACAATAAAACAGAAAAAATACAAGGCCTTTCCCAAGGGATTGATGCATTTATGGCAACACCTGTGGATCATGAAAAACTGACGGCACTGGTGCAGGTGGGCATGCGGATATCAGGATTTTCCATGTCAGAACCCCTGAAAAAGGATCTTACCAACAAACCAGATGTTTCAGCATATGATATTCCTTTTGCCAGAATCGCACTGGAGAAAAATTTTGTCACAAAAGAGCAGCTGGCAAAGGCGTTTTCATCCCAGAAAAAAGCGCAGCTGGCCGGCGGCAGAAATTCTGGCCCCAAAACGGGTGACACCCGGTTCCCCAAAAAAACGGCTGAGATCCTTGTAGCCCAGGGGGCGATAACACAAGAACAGCGGGACATGATCCGCCGTGAAATGGAAAATGGCCACGGTATTGTTTCTGAAACGTCGCACCAGGCAGACGTTTCAGACCAATCCCCGAAACAGGCAGATATTTCCGGCCAATCCCCTTTTCAGGTACAGATCTCCAACGACAGGCTCGAGGCCCGGCTGGTTGTAAACAATGCATTTCTGGACCGCATCACCCCGGATGCCATTGCAAAGGCCCTGGCAAAAGAGAATATCCAGTTCAAGGTGGCAGATCTTGAAAAGCAGATCATCAGCCTGAAAACAGCTCTCAAGGAAACCGTTTCATTTGTTGCTGCCAGGGGCCGGGCACCGGTACCGGGCACAGATGCCTTTATCTCCTATCATTTTGATACAAACTATTTAAAGCCCGGGAAAATCGACGCTGCGGGCAGGATGGACTACAGGGAACGCGGAAGCATTCCCAAAGTTGCGGCCGGGGATCTGCTGGCAACCAAAATTCCCATGAAAACAGGAGAGCCGGGCATAGATGTTTATAACACTCCCATCCCGGCGCCGGAAATACAAGATGTCGTGCTTCAATGCGGACAGGGGGCGCATCTGTCTGAAGACGGCATAAAAGCGTATGCCCAGATAGATGGCCAGCCCCATGTGGCTGTGGGCGGGGCAGTTTGTGTTTTTGCAGAACTGACCATTGACGGGGATGTGAATTTTACCACCGGAAATATTGATTTTGACGGTAATGTGATTGTCAAGGGCACCGTCATGAACGGGTTTACCGTAAAATGCGGGCATCTTTTTGCAAAAGAAATCAGCGGTGCCGCCATTTTCGCATTAGGTGATGTTGTTGTTTCCGAGGGCATCAGCAACGCAGATATCAAGACAGAAGGTGATGTAAAAGCCCGTTTCATTAGGGGTTCCAACATAAAATCCTTTGGCAGCGTTATAGTTGACAAAGAGGTCATTGATTCAAAAATCCGTTCCAGTGCAAAATTCTTATCAGAACGGTGTACCATCATTTCTTCTTTTGTATCTGCCAAAATGGGGGTGTCTGCCAAACAGATCGGCACGGATGTTTCCAGTGCCTGCCGTATCCATGCGGGAATGGATGAAAATGTAAAAAAAAGGATCCAGGCCTTTGACCATGCCATAAACGATAAAAAAAAGATCCTGGAAACCGTCCAGAAACGGTATGAAAAACAATCAAAAAAACAAAGGGCCATCCACCGGAAAATTTTTGAGCTGGCCCAGAATCAGGAGCGTCTGGCATCAGATACAGGGGCTGCGAACGCCTTGGCCAGGGAACTGGACCTGTATTTCAGGGACCAGGAAATACTCGAAGAGCAGATTGCACAGGATCTGGCTGCCATTGAAGCTTTGATCGCAGAGATTGAAACCATCGGCAAAGAAAAAGAAACCATACTGCAATGGTCCAGAGAAGAACAAGGGGACCCGGTTGTCAGGGTCAGCGGTGCCATCACCCAGGGTACAAAATTGTTCGGGATACAAACCTCTTTTATCCCCAATGAAACTATCCGCAACGTCACCATAAGAGAAACAAAACATCCGGAAACCGATGCCTGGCAGATGGTGATTCAGTAAACAAAGGTCCATGGGCCGGCGGATGTTGCCTGTTATCTGCCCGATCCGGTGGCTGAAAACGGCACTCCCCCGCGCTTTAATGTACAGCCATTGCACCTGAGTTCAAGCCTTGGCGCTGCATTGTCAAAGACACTGGAAGATGTGGAATCCTCCATAAAACGCCATCAGGCTCTGAAAAACGAGGAAGAAACCCAGAAGCATGCAGGCGAAATCATCAATCTGGAGCTTTCCGTTGATCAGGAAACCTATCAGGCAGACAAGATAAATGACTGGCTCAAGAAGACCCCCTGAACCGAAAGAAATTTACAATCAGGGGGAACCCCCATAGGCGGACCCGAAAGCACTGGAACCGCCTGACGACAGGGGCCGGTTATCGGGGCCTTGCAGGATAGGCGGGTTGCCGTGTGATTGCAATCGCAGTGTTGGGCTTACCCCCGATAGAAAGGCAGTCCAATATTCAAAACAGCTGTCTGGACTTTTGCCGTGATACTCTGTATATAACAGTCGAAAAAAGGGAGGGATCATTTCGAATCCGCCGAACATCGGTGTAAAGGGGAATCGGGAAACCATGGAATTTCAGCGGCAGAAGCTCACCAGGCGGGTGGTGAATGACTTGAAGAAACGGTCTATATCCGGCGTGTTTTTTTACATGCTGGTGCCGCCGATTCTGTTTTTCACCGATGGTTATCTGTATCGGCACTTGACCGAGAGCCTGATTTTTCTGGGTGTCTTCTCTTTTATCTGCCTGTTCCGCCTTGGCCATGTATTTGCTTCCAGAAAAATGCCGGATCAATGGGAGGTCCTGAATAACAGAACGTTTATTGTCAGTGTGCTGCTGACGGCTCTGCTGTGGGGATTGGGGTCGGCGTATTTTTTGGGTCAGAGGGGGGAACCGGCCCTGCACGCTATCATGCTCATCTGCACTGTGGGATTCTGTGCCGGCGGGGTCATGTCTTTCATGCCCCTGCTGTACCTGGCCGTGGCATACAATGTATTGATGCTGGTGCCTGCTATTGGCGCGATTTTTTTAAAAGGAGACATGCCTACATTGGGATCTGCCATGATCCTGTATTCCGCATACCTGGTTCTGATCACCCTGCGGGGTAACGCCGAGTACTGGAAGGCCCTGGAGAATGAAAACCTGCTCGAGGAAAAATCCCGGGAACTGGAAAAAGCCAGCCGCACCGATGTGTTGACAGGTCTTTACAACCGCCGGTATTTTGATGAATTGTTCGAGCTGGAATGGGGGCTTTCCAGCCGGAGAAAAACCCCCCTGACACTGTTGATCTGTGATATCGATCATTTCAAGCAGGTTAATGATACCTATGGCCACCAGGCAGGCGATGCCTACCTCAAACTCGTTAGCAGTCATCTTCAGACTGTTTTCCAGCGGGAAAGCGATGTGGTGGCACGGTACGGCGGCGAAGAGTTTGTGGTGCTGCTGCCGGACAGGGATGCAGAACAAACCCGTGACCTTGCAGAGCGGTTCAGAAAAAATATCGCGGAAGCCGTGCTGGAATACCAGGGGGAAAAAATTCAGACCACCATCAGCACGGGAATCAGTTCCTGTATCCCGGGATCTGATATGACCCGGGATGCATTTCTCACCCGGGCGGACAATGTTTTGTATGAAGCCAAAGATTCAGGGCGCAACAGGACGGTTGTCGACAAACAATGAATCAGCTGCTTTGCTGTTCCATTTTTTCCATCTGAATATGCCGGCAAAAAAAGTTGCGGAACTCATCTTCCCGGTGGCTGACATAAAGGATGGTGCCCTTCGCTTCTGCGGCCAGATCGGCCAGAAAATCCAGTATCGCAGCGCGGTTTTGCTCATCCAGCCCCTGGGTGGGTTCGTCCAGTATCAGCAGGCGCGGGGTTTTGATCAGGGCCCGGGCAATAAGGACCAGGCGCTGGTCAGCATGGGCCAGATCCCGGAAGGCTGTGGCTGCCGCCTGTTTCAACCCCAGCCGTTCCAGCCAGTACATGGCCAGCTGTTCCTGGGCCGGAGTGACCCGGCTGTAAAGACCTATAGTATCAAACAGCCCGGACAGGATACAGGCCAGCACACTGCCGGGAACCCGGAAATTTCTGTGCAGATCGGAACCCATGATGCCCATGTGCTGCTTTACGTCCCAGATGGATTCGCCTGTTCCCCGCCGGATACCGAATATGGTTAAATCATTGGTATAACAAGCTGGGTGATCACCAGTAATGACCTGGAGCAATGTGGATTTGCCGCTGCCGTTGGGGCCGGTGACAAGGGTGTGGTCCCCTTGGTTTACCACCAGGTCCAGGTCCGTAAAAACAGGCTGCCCCCCGTATCCGGCACTGCCCTTGTGCAGCTGGATCAGGCATGAAGTCCCCGGTTTTTCACGTGCACGGTGTTGTGTCCTGTCCAGGTCCTGCACCGTGGCTGTAAAATCAGCTCTGGCCGGGTTGCTGCGGATGGTGGGAAGTACCTGGTCTGCAGGCCCCTGGTCTATCAGTCTCCCGCTGGCAACGATGGCCAGGTGGGTGGTCCAGGAGGGAATATCCGCCTGGTTATGGACAAAAAGCAAAAGCTGAATTTTCCGGCAGAACAGATGAAACAGGGCCTTGTCCAGTTCTTTGCAGCTGCCCTGGTCAAGTCCTTCAAAAGGGGCCTGGATCACCAGACAGGAGACACCTCTGGTGATCTGGGAGAGGATCATCAGTTTTCTGGCCTGGCCAGAAGAGAGCTGGCGATAGCCCTGGTCCAGGCAGGCGGTCATATCCATGGCCCGGATCAGTCCGGCATGTTTTGCCGGATTTTTCAGAAAATCCCGTGCCAATGTCCCCGGATCCAGGCGGTCCAGAAAATCGGTCTGGTCTTTTTTCAGCTCTGCCTCATATATTTCCTGCTGGTATTTAAAAGATACCACCCCCAGCCTTTCCGCCAGCACCAGGGTGTCTGCTGTACCATCCCTTTTTTTTTCTGACACAAGGTTAAAAAAATCCTCTATCCCGGACCGGTTGGCTCCCCAGATGCACCAGGCCTGGCCGGGAAGGGCCTGGAACTGCCTGATATACATATTTTTTGTTCTGGCATTGATAATTTTCATGCGCCCCATTCAACCAGGAACCGGTCTGGATGGCAAGACAAAAACCGCGGGGTTCGGGATAATTTCCAGGGTGTTTGCATGTGACAATGCATTTTTTTTCGCTCCTGCCCCAGGTGGTGTCCCGCCTTGGGGTGTAAACGTTCCCGGGCAATGGGGTGTTTGTAAATTTCTTGATTTCATTGTCTGCTGTGATATTACCTGTGCAGGAACTGAACCGGGACATAAAGGAGACAGAAAATTTGCCATGAAAAGATCAGGTGGAAAACGGATTTATGTGGATATGGATGACGTGATATCGAAAACCACCGATACCTATGCTGCAATTGTTGCCAGGGAGTTCGGGAAACAGGCCCGATTTGAGGATCTGGCCTCTTTTGACCTGAAAAAATCCTTCGGCCTGACAGACAAGGAGTTCTGCTTTTTTTTCGATCTGGTTCACCAGCCTGAGGTGCTTCTGACATATGAACCGGTGGAAGGCTGCGTCTCTGTGCTGTCCAGGTGGGCCCGGCAGGGGTGTCACATCGATATTGTCACGGGCCGGCCCCCTTCTGCCAGAGATGCTTCTTTGGCATGGCTGGACAGATATCAGATTCCCTATGCTGCATTTATCATGGTGGACAAATACAACCGGACCGCCAAAGACCTGTCCACTATTATTACCAAAGACCAGCTCATGCAAAGGCAGTATGATATGGCGGTGGAGGATTCCCGGGAAATGGCGTTTTTTCTGGCTAACTCCATGACTGTTCCTGTGATGCTCTATGACCGGCCCTGGAATGTGCAGCCGGTGGAACACCAAAACATCAGGCGGGTCTGTTCCTGGCAGGAAATCGATGGGTGTTCTCCTTGATTTCAACCAGACCGGTATTATTTTTCTGGTGATACCGAAGTTAATGCAACCGATGAAAATACAAGAGGAGAACCATGGGTAATCATATAAAAACCGTTTTGCTGCTCACTGCCATGACCGGGATTTTTCTGGTGCTGGGGTATGCCCTTGGCGGCCGGACCGGCATGGTCATCGCATTGGTCATTGCCTTTGCAATGAATTTTATTTCCTATTGGCAGTCGCACACCATTGTGTTGAAAATGTACCGGGCACAGCCGCTGGACCGGTCCCAGGCTCCGGGGCTGCATGATACAGTGGCCCGCCTGGCATCCAGGGCCGGCCTGCCCATGCCGAAAATTTATGTTATTCCGGAAGATGCACCCAATGCATTCGCCACTGGAAGGGACCCGGAGCACGGCGTGGTGGCCGTCACCCAGGGACTGGTACGTCTTATGGACCAGAAGGAGCTGGAAGGGGTGCTTGCCCATGAACTCGGCCATATCAAAAACCGGGATATTCTCATTTCCACCATTGTGGCCACCATGGCCGGGGCTATCATGTTTGTGGCCACCATGGCAAGGTTTTCTGCTTTTTTCGGAGGAAGAGACAATGAAGAAGGGGGCCTGGGGTTTGTGGGTGTCATAGCCCTGTCTATCCTGGCGCCTCTGGCTGCCATGGTGGTGCAGATGGCGGTCTCCAGGTCCAGGGAATACCTGGCAGATGCAACGGCCGCAAGTATTACCGGTCATCCTGAGGGTCTGGCATCAGCCCTGTCCAAACTGGGGTCCTACACCCGTCACAGCACGGTGGATGCCAATCCTTCCACAGCCCATATGTTCATTGTCAATCCGTTGTCCGGCAGAAAAATGGCCAGCCTTTTTTCCACCCACCCGCCCCTGGAGGACCGGATCAGCCGCCTCACAGGTGTTGGAAAACCGCCTGCCGGCCGGCAGGACAGCCAAAAAGGCGGCTCCACCATGACCGAGCAGAGCCAGGCGTTCTGGGATTCTTTGTCCTGATTTCGACCAGATCCGTCATCATAAAAACACAGGTGTTGTGAATATGCCATTGCTTTTGTGGCCACCTACAGCTTGACTCCTGTCAAATCCCATTCTATGGTAGCAGGGCGGAAAAAAACAGGTATTCAGGATGATACGGAGGCGGTGAATGAAGCTGTTGAAAAGGGCCAAGGGATTTCGCCTGCAGATGCGCACGGAATATCCGTTTGGCTGGTCCATTGTGATGGGTTCTATTTTCATCCTGCTGGTAATAACAGCGGGCACATCCGGCTATATGCTGCTGGAGGGATGGAGTTTCATAGAAAGTGTGTACATGGTGATCATTACCCTTTCCACAGTGGGATTCATGGAAGTTCGGCCGTTGTCCAATCTTTCCCGGGTCATGACAATCCTGGTGATTTTCGGAGGTGTGGGGGCGTTTTTTTATCTGGGGGGATCTCTGGCCCAGATGCTTGTGGAGGGGAAATTTCAAAATATTCTTGGGAGGCGCAGGGTGCAGAAAATCATTGATGAACTTTCCGGTCATTATATTGTCTGCGGATACGGCAGGATCGGCCGGGTGGTGGCACAGGGAATCAAAAAAGAGGGATTTGATGTGGTGGTGATTGAAAAAAACCAGACAGCCCTGGAAGAACTGGCTCGGCAGAAAATGCTGTTTATTGCCGGAGATGCCACAGCAGACGATATTCTGCTTTCCGCTGGTTTGAAAAAAGCCAATTGTCTGATAACGGCCCTGGCAGAGGATGCCGCCAACGTGTTTGTCACCCTGACCTCCCGGCAGCTGAATCCGGATATCACCATTGTGGCACGCACCGACAATGAATCCCATGTGGCCCGGTTGAAGCAGGCCGGGGCGGAGCGGGTTTTCATGCCCTACAATATCGGGGGTCTGCGCCTGGTCCAGAGCGTTTTGAGGCCCACGGCCACCAGTTTGATGGATCTGGCAATCCGGGGGGATATCAACCTGCAGATGGAGGAACTGCCGGTTTCCGCCAATTCCGAGCTGGTTGGAAAGCTGGTGAAAAATTCCGGGATACGCCCCCGGTTTGATATTCTGGTGGTGAGCATTAAAAAAGCATCCGGCGACATGGTGTTCAACCCGGGGCCTGAAACGGTCATTGCGGCCGGGGACCTGCTCATCGCTTTGGGAAAGCCGGAGAATCTGCAGAAACTACAGAAAGTATCGGATCCGGAAGCCTGCTGACAGACAAAGAATCCACAGACACTCCTATTTTTCCTTGATCACCTGCCCCCGGGACGTAAAAGAGATGCCCTGCTGGGTCTGGGCACCGATCATGACGGTTTCGATGATGGGAGGAGATACCGGCTTTTCTGATTCCCATTCCACCAGAAAACTGGCCCCTGAGCCGCCTGCCTTGTCTGATTCATGGACCACAAACCGGGTGGCAGACATTTTTTCCAGTGTTGCTGGGGTGTTGATGTATTCCTCCAGCAGTTTTCCCTGGGAATTGTAATAGGTAGCTTTCTTCACAACCACCGGGTTGTTCAGGTCTGTGTTACGGATACTCAGGGTTACAGCCAGCAGAAACGGCCGTTCCCTGTTCCCGATGTAAATATGGGAGTATACTGGAACATAGATAACCTGGCCCGTGGTCAGGGAGATCACTGACCGGTCATCAGCACTGGAAGTTCCCAATGCCGCAAAAAAAACGAAAATAAACAGGCAGATGAAAATTTTTTTCCGGGGAGCCATAACCAATCCTTTTTTAATGATGGGGTCAGAAGTTAACTTCTCACCCCTATTGCCCTATTGCAGTTACTTGTAGTATGGCAACTGGACATGCTGTTGTCAACATGGTTGTCATGGCAACAGCATGCAACTGCCATGACTGGATATTTGCCATAAGCATGTCAGGGTTTGGTTCTTTTTGTGCAGCATCCTGTCCCAGGCCCAGCCCCTGGTGGTGTCCTGTGCCCGGCCCGAGATCCTTCGGGGCAGGTTAGCATAATTTTTTTCAGTTAAGGAACTGATCGCCTGTATCCGATTCTGTCATCCCGGCATGTCTGCTGGCCCCTCCGGCTCTGACGGTCCGTTCACAGGACACCACCAGGGGCTTTCCATACCGTTCACGCGACTGTGGCAAATATCCAGTGCCATGATATTTGCGTTGACAGGCTAACCGTATATGGTGCATTTTGGTTTTAAAATCTGAAATGCCGTTATATGAGGGTTCAGCAGGTTGTTTTTGATACAGGGGGAAAAATGAAACACATCGGGGCACATGTCAGTATCAGCGGCGGTGCGGAAAACGCGCCGGGAAATGCAGAAAAAATCGGGGCCAGGGCCTTTGCCATGTTCACCAGAAATCAGCGGCGCTGGAAGTCTCCTCCCCTCTCCCCCCAGACCATCTCCCGGTTCAGAAAACAGTGCAAAGATGCCGGGTTCGATCCCAAACATATCCTTCCCCATGACAGCTACCTGATAAACCTCGGACACCCTGAACAGGAGGGCCTGGAAAAATCACGGGATGCTTTTTTTGATGAGATGCAGCGCTGTGAACAGCTGGGGCTGCAATATCTGAATTTTCATCCGGGCAGCCATTTGAACAAACTTGCGCCTGAACACTGCCTGGATCGCATTGCCCAGTCCATTGACCTGGCACTGGAGCAGACAACCGGGGTTGCGGCCGTCATTGAGAACACCGCCGGCCAGGGCACCAATCTGGGGTACCGGTTCGAACACCTGGCCCGGATTGTTTCACAGGTTACAGACAACACCCGGGTCGGGGTCTGTCTGGATACCTGCCACCTCCACGGGGCTGGTTATGATATCAGGACCAAAAGCGCATGTGAAAAAACCATGGAGGAATTTGACAGGATCGTGGGCATCGGTTTTCTTACGGCCATGCACCTCAACGATTCCAAAAAGGATTTCGGAAGCCGGGTGGACCGGCATGAAAGCATCGGCAAAGGGGAACTGGGCATGGCGCCCTTTGACTTCATCATGAACGATGCCCGGTTTGACGACATGCCCCTGGTACTGGAGACACCGGATGATACACTGTGGGAAAAGGAGATCCGCCTGCTGTATGATCTGATCCGGTAAAAAGGGCGCATCCGGCATTTTTTACAAATGTGTGAAATTTGGTCTGGCATCCGGTCAGAAAAATCAGTATAAAAAAAGCGTAATCCAATTTTTTTGCAAAGGGACAGTAAAATGAAAAGAACAGGTATTGTCGGCTGGCGGGGTATGGTGGGCTCGGTACTCATGGAACGGATGATGGCGGAAAATGATTTTGCAAAGATCACCCCGGTTTTTTTCACCACCTCCCAGGCCGGCCAGAAAGCCCCGGATGTGGGCAAGGATGCCCCGGATCTGATTGATGCCCATGATATCGACACCCTCATGGAGATGGATATCATCATCTCCTGCCAGGGGGGCTCCTATACAGAAGCGGTACGGCCGAAGCTGGCGAATAACGGCTGGAAGGGCTTTTGGATCGATGCCGCCTCCACCCTGCGGATGGCGGATGACAGCATTATCGTTCTGGATCCGGTCAACCGCCATGTCATAGAAAAAGCCTTGTCCAGCGGCATCAAAAACTATATCGGCGGCAACTGCACTGTTTCTCTGATGCTCATGGCCCTGGGCGGGCTGTTTGCCCATGACGTAGTGGAATGGCTCACCTCCATGACCTTTCAGGCCGCCTCCGGTGCCGGCGCCCAGAACATGACCGAACTGGTGGCCCAGATGCGGGCCATCGGAGATGCGGCCGCCCCCATTCTGGACATTCCGGCATCCGCCATCCTGGACCTGGACAGAAAGGTCACGGACACCCTGCGCAGCAGTGAATTTCCCACCGCCAGCTGGGGGGTGCCCCTTGGGGCCAGTCTCATTCCCTGGATCGACCGGGCCATGGAAAACGGCCAGACCAGAGAAGAATGGAAAGGGCTGGTGGAAACCAACAAGATCCTGGGCCGGTCGGAAAATCCGATCCCCATTGACGGTCAGTGCGTGCGCATCGGGGCCATGCGCTGCCACAGCCAGGCGTTCACCATCAAACTCAAGCAGGATGTGCCTCTGGCTGACATCAACGGAATGCTGGCTGCCAACAACGACTGGGTCACCGTTGTTCCCAATACCAGAGAACAGACCATCACCGACCTGACCCCGGCAGCGGTCACCGGTACCCTGACAGTGCCTGTGGGCCGGATCCGGAAGATGATACTGGGCCGAGAATACCTCACCGCTTTTTCCGTGGGAGACCAATTGCTCTGGGGAGCAGCAGAGCCTCTGCGCCGGATTCTCAATATTATTTTGTAACCGGCATGGCTTGATTTTAAGGGAAACAGCCAGGTTTTTGATATGAGATGATCACGGTGTTTGATATTCAGAGATAAAAAGGGCTTGTGTTTGAATGATTTAATATCCCGGGGTTTTTTTGACCCTGAGACACAGCATCAGGCAAAAGGCAATGCAGGTAATACCAATCAGTACCAGAAATGCTGCTGCATAGTTCTGGAACATATCAAATAGAAATCCGGTGACAAAGGGGCCGACAGCCCCGCCGGTAGTGCCGGAAAACACCACGATGCCGAACAGACTGCCATGGGCCCTGATCCCGAACAATTCCGCCACAATGGGGGAGATGGCGGTGAAAAACCCGCCGTGGGCAATGCCGTACACCATGGCAAAGGTGTACAGTTTCCACAGGGTATCGGCCCGGGTCAGCCAGGCCAGGGCGGTAAGGAGCAGCACAAAGCAGATGACCATGATGGTCTTGCTGCCGGTTCTGTCAATGAGCATGCCGCTGGCAAACCGACCCAGCATGGAAACGGCACCGATGGCGGCCAGCACGCCTGCAGCCCGGTGGGGCGGTATGCCCATGTCCCGGCCATGGGGAACGATGTGGATCATGATGCTCATCAGGCAGAACGCCGTCAGCAGGTAGGACAGGCACAGCAGCCACAATTTTGCGGATTTGAGGGCCTGGGAAAAATCCATGCCTGCGGTCTGCACCGGCCGGATTCCGGTATAGGCAGCGGCCCCGGCAGGGCCTGCAGCACCGGCAACAGCTGTCGCATCTGCAACAGCATCGACAGCAGCGCCGTCAGCCCCGGCAGCACCGGTACCGGCACCGTAATATATATCCGGGTCCCGGTGCAGGAACTGGGCAATGGCCATGAGCAGGACAAAGGCGCCTGCACCCATAATGATGAACGCGTTCTGAAAGCCTGTCCAGGCAATGAGAAAGCTGGCAATAAGGGGGATGGTGAACTGCCCGGCCCCCGTACCCACCTTGACGATACCTGTCATTTTGCCCCGGTTCCGGCTGTACCAGCGGGTAATGGTGGTCAGGGCAATGACATCCACAGATGACAGGCCGATGCCGAAAACCAGGCCGAAGACCAGATACAGCTGGAAAAGGGTGGAAACCTGGGACATGAGACCAAACCCTGAGCCCAGGAAAACCGCGGCAATGCTCATGAGAATCCTGGGACCGAACCGGTCGTTGAGCCGTCCCACCACTATGGCGAACAGGCCGGTGATGAAAAAAGCAGCAGATGATGCCCCGGAAATGGCAGCCCTGGGCCAGTCAAAGGCTTCCAGCAATGGGTTGAAAAACACCCCGTAGGAGATGTATATGCCCACCCCCACCGCCTGGATGCTGAAGCAGGCCCCGGTGATAACCCTGCTGTAATCCGCCCGGCGCCGGCGGAAACCTGTTTTCATGCAGGGACCGCCTTTCTGATGACCCGGTCGGGGCGTCCGGTGAGGGTGGCCTGGATGATGCGCTCCATGAAAATGGGATCACCGGAAGCGGTTTTCGGAATCTTGTCTTTGACGGACAGGGTCACGGCCCGGCAGGAGGTACCTGCGGCCATGCCCTGATCTCTGACCTTTTTGACCAGGATATCCCTGGCAAAGGTGTCTGCTTTGGTAAAATCCTGAAACTGCCGGGTGCCTGCAACCCCTTCTACGGTAAAACCGCCCTGCTGTGCCGGCGTGATACGGATCTGGCGATGGACCACCACATCCGAGGTGATGGCACCGATGGCATTGGCCACATCAGCATCTTCCGGTAAAATCGCTTCCGCACCCAGGGTACGGGCAGCGCCGGGCAGAAAAAAGCCAATGGGGGCGCCGATGCCGATCACCGGCCGTTTCAGATCAATGCGCACCTGAAAATCATCATTGCCGCCGGCCATGAGATTGTCCACCAGGGCCCGGCATACCGGGCAGGATGCAAGGTTTTCCGGATTTATTTCATCATCGAGCTGCCGTTTGAGCAGTTCCAGGGCCAGCCGTCTGGTGCCGGTCTCAAGGAGCATGGGGATCATGTCTGCCATGTTCTGTCCTGCAAGAAAGGCGATAAATTCACAGAATGTTTTGGCTGCCTGCCGGTCCCATCTGGTGAAATCCCCCTGGATATGGAGCAGGTCGGTAAAGGTCAGACCGCAGCGCTGGATGGCGAATTTTTCCTCCAGCCGGGACAAAAAAAGACCGGAATC
>JAABTU010000176.1 GCA_011389715.1 Desulfotignum sp. | reverse complement strand
GGTATCGGCGGCCTTATTTGCCGAAACACTCAATGTCACTGTATTCGGCGTAGCACCGTTGGATCCGACCGATTCCTTACATATGATAAATCGGTTAAAATGCCAAAATGTTCTGGACGGGTACCGAGGATTTGAACCAGTGGACAAAATGGCCTTGGGGAGAACCCTGGTAGCCTTGAGCGATTTGGGATGTGCCTATCACCGCATCCAGGAAATAGATATCAACCCCCTGATTGTTCAAAAAGGATTGCCCATTGCCGTGGATGGCTTGATGGTGTTGTCGGAAAAACAAAAAAGACCTGAAGTGGAGGAGATGGGCGGTCCAGACCCGGATGTGACTATCAAAGCCATTATAGACCGGGATTTCCGATTTTTTGAAACCTTTCAGATTCAATCCAGTGCCCAAGAGAGTCCATCAATGAGCTGACTGATCTCATCTTTGGTGGTGTAATGGAGAAATGATAACCGCAGTACCCCTGTCTCGATGGGGATGTGCATTCCCATCAGCGGGCGGACACCGTAAAAATGTCCCTGTCCGGCCATGATTTTTTTTGCGGTGAGTGCTGCAAAGACCTCATCCATGGGCTTGTCTTTGGGCAAAATGGATATGGTGGGGACCCGCAGGGCAGGGTCATCCGGTCCAATGATCCGGATATCGCTGCGCTGGTTCAGCCATGCCAGCAGTGTCGTCAAAAGTTCTCTTTCATGATTCTGGAACAGCTGTTTGAGCTGTCTGCCTTTTTTGGCCGGACCGGTGGGACCGGCCGCATCAGCCGGATCGGAAAAATGGTGGTCATACACCGCATCCAGGTATTGTGCCACCCCGGCGGCCGCCGCGATCTGGGCATGGTCCGGGCCGGCCGGCATCATTTTTTTCCGGTCCAGATGGGCGTTGAAGAAATGGCCCTGGTTGGGCAGAGCATCCATGACCTGTTTTTTGATGGTCATCAGCCCCAGGTGCGGCCCCCAGGTTTTGTACAGGGAAAACAGGTAGATGTCCGCACCCAGGGAGCCGATGTCCGGCAGGCCGTGGGGGGCATAGGCCACCCCGTCCACCACTGTGCACACATCCGCGGCTGCCTTTGCCCTGGATACGATCTCCGCCACCGGGTTGACCTGGCCCACCACATTGGAACAGTGGGGGAATGCCAGCAGCCGGGTTTTTTGGGACAGCAGGGCATCCAGGTCAGCCGGGTTCAGCATGCCGGTGTCCGGGTCCACGCCCCATTCTTTGATGATGATGCCGGTGTTTTCCAGGCGCCGCCAGAATCCGGCATTGGCTTCATGGTCCTGGCCGGACACGATGATCTCATCTCCCTTATCCCACAGTTCCCGGAACGCGTGGGCCAGGACATAGAGATTCTGGGTGGTGGAGGGGCCGAACTGGACTTCGTCTTCACCGACATTGAGCCAGGCTGCCAGCCGGGTGTAGGCATGATCCATGGCTTGTCCGGCTTTTTGAGATGCCGGATAATGATAGTAGGGCTGCACCTTGGTCCGGGTATAATAGTTGTTCAGGATGTCGATCACCTGGCGGCAGGTATAGGAACCGCCGGCGTTTTCAAAAAATCCCCATCCATCCAGGGAGGGTTCTGCAAATGCCGGGAACTGATTTCTGATAAATGTGGAATCCAGTGGTTTCATCGGTTTCTCCTCGGTAACCATTTTATCAATATCTGTTGAACAACCGGTTCACCTTACCATTTTGACAGGGGAGATACCATGCCTGTAATTATTACGCCATGAAAAAAATCAGCGGTCAGTACGTATGGTACAATAACGCAAGAACTTGACATTTCATTAATTTATTAATATTGATAAGTTTATGAAATACCATGATCTTGAAAAAGCGGTTCAGGCCCCTGTTTTTACACGGCAGGATCTTCGCCTGCAGGGATTGAACGTCTATGATTACCAGTTGACTTTGTGGGTTAAAAAAGGGTATTTGATCCGGCTGAAAAAAGGGGTTTACGCGTTTGCCAAAGATGCGGAGCAACTGAAGGGGGGGGAGATCGCCCATATCATTTACCAGCCGGGTTATATCAGCATGGAAAGCGCTCTGGCAGGGTATGGATTCATCCCTGAAATGGTGTATGCAGTTGTCAGTGTTACTGCCAAAATAAACAGAACTTTTGATAATTATTTCGGCCGGTTTATCTACCGGCATATCAAGAGCACGCTTTTCTGGGGATATGCTCCGGTGGAAACCCGGCATGGTCTTTACCTGATGGCCGAACCGGAAAAGGCGCTGCTGGATTACCTGTATCTGAACCTTGCCGTCATAAACAGCCAGGAGGACTTGGAAAGCATCCGGTTGAACCGGGATCAGCTCAAAGCGCGCCTGGATGAGCATAAGTTCAGGAAATACCTGGATGCATTCAACATAAAAAAACTGGAAAAGTGGGCCTTGAAATGCTTACCATAGACCAGATCGCTGCATATTTTCCGCAGGCGTTGTTTCGGAAAAACCCCCGGGGTGCGCTGGTGGAATACCTGCAGTATGAGCTTCTGGATTCAATGTTCAAAGATCCGGCTGCAAAGTATCTGAGTTTCATCGGCGGAACTTGCGTCCGAATTGTTCATCACAGCATCCGGTTCTCGGAAGATCTGGACTTTGACAGTTTCGGCCTGTCATTTGAACAATTCGAGTCCCTGCTTTCTTCTGCCTGCAGGGACATGATGTATAAAGGCTTTGTTGTGGAATACCGGATGGTGCAGCGAGGTGCCTACCACTGTTATATCCGGTTTCCACAAATCCTGTATGAATCAGGAATCAGTCCCGACAAAGGCAGCAAGATTCTCCTCCAGGTGGACACAGAGCCCAAAGAACCGTTTTACCGCCCGGCAGTGATCGTGTTGAACCGGTTTTCCGTGTTCAGACGGATTCTGGCGGCACCGCCGGAGATTCTGCTGGCGCAGAAAATGGCAGCCGTATTGTACCGGAAACGGGAAAAAGGGCGGGATTTTTTTGATGTGTCATTCCTTGCCGGTATCACCATCCCTGATTTCGGATTTATACAAAAATGCCTGGGTATGGAAAAAGATGCGTTCATACATCTGTTTTCACAAAGACTGGATGAACTCGATCTTGATTTTCTGGGCAAAGATGTGGAACCGTTTCTGTTTGACCCTGAACAGAAAGACCGTGTGGTTTATTTCCGGGAGATGTGGGAAGGCATGAAAAAGGACTGGGGATAGAAAGGGTTCAGCAAATGCCGGGAACTGACGTCTGATAAACACTGTATCCAAGCGGGTTTTACGTTTTTTCTTAAGGGTATTTGTATTTTGTGAATTTATCGGAATCTTATTGACGGCTGTTTTCTGCCGGTGATGCGCTGAAAGGTTTCATCGGGATATCCCAAGGCCACGGCAGCATGAATGGTTTCCGATTCCGGGATTCCCAGTTCTTTCTGGATGGACCGGTCAGACTCCATGGCAGCCACGGCAAATCCGATCAGGCAGGTGCCCAGACCCATGGTGTGGGCGGCCAGCAGGATGTTGCCGGCGGCCAGCAGGGCATCTTCTTTGGGACAGGTGGAACCTGGGGATGATCCGATGAGGATCACGGCGGGTGCACCGTGGAAGAGCCGGTCCCGGTTTTCTGTTTCCATCTGCTTCATGGCGTTTTTGACCGATTCATAATAGTTGGTGTAATAGTGGTCCAGGGTTTTTGCTCCGAAAAGGGCCAGGGATTTTCTTAAAAGAACGTTTTCCGCTTTTTTGTTCAGCCGCTCGAAAAATGTCTTGATGGATTGTCCCAGGCCCAGGACTTCGGCCCTTGTTGTCAGGCAGGTGAAGGTCCAGGCCTGGCTGTTGGTGCCGGAGGGGGCGAACACCGCAAGCTTGATGAGATCGGTCAGTTTTTCCTTTTCCACCGGGGTCTGCTTGTAATGCCGGCAGGATCGTCTGGAGCATATGAGCCGGGCCAGGTTATGTGTGGGAAGGCCGCTGCCCGGGGGCAGCCAGGCATGGTCCAAGGCAAAGGTGGTAAAGTGATGCAGGTTTGGATCAAGGGCCGGGATGGTGATCGCATTTTCCGGGCATGCAGCCATGCAGTGGCCGCACTGCAAACACCGGGCAATGTTTGTGTCGGGTGCTGCATGGGCAATGCTGTTTTCCAGGGAAAGAATGTCTGACGGGCACACCCGGATACAGGCGCCGCAAGCACTGCATCGGGCAGGGTCAATGAATACAGAAGCGGATGTCAAATGCATTTGTGTCCTTTTTTCAGGTGCAAGCCTACCATTTTTTTTCACTATCATATAATAAAGGGCAATCAACGATAATAACAAGGGGTTTGTTTTGGAGTTTGATTTTTTTGTCAGTCAGCGCCTGTATTTCGGGCCGGGGAAACTGTCGTGGCTGCCGGATCTGGCAGAAAGTTACGGCCGCACCCTGCTGCTGATCACCGGAGGGATAGGAACTTGCTTTTTGCCAAAGAAAGTATCAAAAATCCCTTAAGTTAAAAATATCATTTATGGCGCCATGAAAGCATATTCTCAATGACGGCATCATTAATCTTTCCCTCCTTCTTAAGCATTTTCAGCACCTCATATTGGAAAATCTCTTCCAGATCCTCCAGTATAAAACCTGGTGCCGCCTTGAAACTGCCATCATTAAGAAAACAGCCATCAGTTGTGATAGCATGCAGATGCGGATTGAAATTCAAAAAATCCCCGTAAGTCTGTACCGCGATACTGGCACCAGGAATGCCAGTATCATCGGAAACGACAGATTTCAAATATGTAAGTTGCACATATGCCGGCCGGGACTGGAAAAACATTTGAAAATGGGTTTTAATGGTCCTGGCAGCTGTTTTTTTTATGAAAGTGTTAAGTTTTAAGTGTTAAGCTAATACCTGACGGCTAATACCTGACGGCTAACAGCTAACAGTTTTCATTTTTTGTTGT
>JAABTU010000175.1 GCA_011389715.1 Desulfotignum sp. | reverse complement strand
AAGCTTTCGAGCAGGTGTTGCTGCCCATCAATGTCAATCCGCGTAACCGTCTTAAGAATGGGGACAAGTGTGCCGTCGAAACGACGGATCGTTCGCTCGGAATTGTCCACTTCCTTTTCCAGGTCGATAATGGGACATTGTCCTGTCTGGGCCGGACAGAGGTATTGGTTGCAGATCTTGCCAGTCAACCTTTCCAGATCCAGCCCGGCCATACGCGCCGCTGCTGGATTGGCATCGACAATTACCTTGTCCGAGCAGCGCACCAGAACAATTCCCGCCTGAACCGATTCCATAATGGCGCGGGTGCGTTCATGGGCGTTTTGCAGTTCCGCCTCCGCGCGCTTTTGCTCAGAGATGTCTCTGGCAATACCTGCATAGCCGGCGACCATGCCAGCGGTATTTCTGGTTGGAGCGGCACTCGAGGTATGCCAGCGCCACTCGCCGTTGATATGCTGCACACGGTACGCCACACCTTCCTGCCGCTGTCCCGTTTCAACCACCTTTTGCAAAAAAGCAAAGCAATTCGGCAGATCCTCAGGATGGACAAACTCCGTGATGGCATGGCCTTCAATATCCGCCACCGGATGTCCCAACAGCACTGTCCATGACGGTGAAACATAGGTAAAAACACCCTCAGGACTGAGAGAATAAATGATGTCATGGGTGTTTTCGATCAATTGGCGGTACTTGGCCTCGCTTTCGGCCAGTTTCGCCTCGGCCTGCTTGCGCTCAGATTCTGATTTTTCCAAATCCTGAACTTTTTTTTCCAATTCTTCATAGGTTGGTTTTTCAGCCATCACTCACCTTTTATAAATGCTGTCTTTGCATCACTCTTTTTCCTCTTCCTCATACAGGTCATAGCCGGGATAGTATTTTTCAGCGCACTCCCGGCAGATGCCGTAGCTGAATTTTGCTTCGGAATGTTCCTGGATATAGGCATCCACCTGATTCCAGTATCCTGTGTCATCCCTGACTTTTTTTGCAATGGCTGCAGATGGGAATCAAACCGCTCAGTTTTTTGACTTCAGCCAGTGCAGCTTCCAGTTTTTCTTTTTCATTTCTCAGCTTGTTTTCCGTATTTTTGATTTTCTGGTAGCGCTTGGCATTTTCTATGGCCAGGCCGCAGACACCGGCCATGGACAAGGTCAGATTAAGGTACCGGTCTTTTTCCTGTGGGAATTTAACATGGTCGACTTCAAGTACTCCCAGGTTTTTGTCCTTGTATCCTTTATCTTTTGGCTTCATCCAGCACCTTGCGCACAGCACAGGCCAGGTCAAAAATCACCACAGGTTTCATGAGAAGATGTTTTATCCCGGCGTATTTTGCTGTTTCTTCGCTGATCCGGTCGCTGAACCCGGTGCACATGATAATGGAAATATCTGATCTGATGGCAATCATCTCTCCGGCCAGTTTGGCCCCTGTCATGTGGGGCATGGCCATGTCGGTGACAACCAGGTCAAACCCCTCAGGATCTGCCTGGAATCCATCCACAGCTTCGATACTGTCTGTAAATGAAGTGATTGTATAGCCCAGCTCCTCAAGGATCTGGGTTTGAAGCTGCACAATGGTTTTTTCATCATCCACCAGCAGAATATGTTCATCACCTACGGGAAGCGCTGGATTTTGTTTTTCCAGACCTTCTTGAACCAAAGAAGCTGCCCGGGTTTCCGGTGTTTCATCCGTCTCGGGGCAAACACCGGAAATCTGATCCAAAAGCAGTTGGTTTATCCGTTTTACATAATCCATATTCATACATGGTTTTGACACATGGTCAATGTGCGGATCTTTTTGCTGCAGTTCCCTTATGGCTTCCAGAAATTCAATATTACCGGAAATAAACAGAATGGGAACGGTTTTGTTTGTTTCCCGGATATGGCGGTATATATCCATACCGGTATATTTGCCTGGCAGGATATAATCCAGGCTGATCAGATCATACGCCTTTTCAACCAGCAGATCCAGGGCAGTCGGACCGTCTTCTGCCGTATCCACGGTGTGATGACAGGGTGCCTGGGACAGAATCCGGGACTGGATATTTGAGATGGCGGGCTCGTCTTCCACCACCAGGATATATTTATTGGTGACGAATGTTTCGATGCCGGCACCTGTGATCTCATCAGGGGTCAACTGCTTTTTGATGACCGGCAGGTGTATGGTGACCGTTGTTCCTTTCTGTATTTCAGACGTTATGGAAACGGATCCGTTATGCTGCTGGATATAGCGTTTCACATTGGCCATACCGTATCCTGTGCCTTTGATGCCGGAGGCATACGAGCCCCGTGTATCTTTGCTGCCCTTGAGGGTAAAGGAGGGCTCGAACACCTTGTCAAAAAATGTTTCCGGAATGCCGCACCCGTTATCTTCAATCTCCAGGACAATCCATTTTTCCTGGACACCTGCCCGAATGACAATTCGGGGCAAAGGGGTCATGCTGGTGGCATGGACAGCATTCTGAAAAATATTTACCAGGGCATGTTCAATCATGCCAGGATCAGCCAGCAGAGCAGGGAGATTTTCAACATATTCTGTTTTGATATCAATGCCTTCCAGATCCTTTTTCAACAGGTTCAGCACCAGATCGATTTTCTCATCAATATCAAAAAATTCCTGTTTCGGCTCCTGGTCCCTGGCAAAGGCCACCAAATTTCTGGTGAGGTTTTTACCCCGGATAGTCTGGTCGAAAATCAGTTGCAGGGATTCTCTTGTCTGTTCATGGGGGCAGTCCAAAATGGCCAGTTCGGCCGTACCCATGGTCACCCCTAAAATATTGTTGAAGTCATGGGCCATTTTTCCGGCCACCTGCCCCACCAGGGCCAGTTTTTGTGCTTCCGCAGCCAGGGTCAGGGCCTGGATTTTTTCGGCCTGGATCTTGCGCATCTCGGTGATATCTTCTCCCACGGAGATAATCCGTTCCAGGGATCCGTCCGGGGCAAACACCGCGTCAAACGACCCCCGGTAAAAATGCATCTTTCCGCTGGTATCCATGAGCTGGTAATCAAGGAAGGTGCTGGATATTTTATCAGATTTTGCTTTTTTTAGATTTTCCAGCAGATAGGCTTTATCTGCCTCAGCCACCATGGTGGATCCTGATTTTCCCACAAGATCCCGGGGGTGGTATCCCAGTTTTTCGTGTGACGGGCTGGCAAAAACATAATTGCCGTCAGCATCATGGATGGAAACCAGGGCACTGGTATATTTTGTGATCTGTGCCAGGAGTTTCTGGTTTTCCTGCAAACGGATTTCCGCTGATTTGCGTTCTTTGACTTCAGATTCAAGGCGGTGTTTTGTTTGTATCAGCTGTGACCGTTCTGATACAAGACCTTCCGCCAGTTCCTCTTTTTTCCTGAACAACTGGAACAGCCCTTTTACCAGGGTTGATACGGAAACCGCAGTGATGGCATTCAAACCGATAAAATTCACTCCGGCAGCTGCCATGGCCTGGGGACTGTTGAAAAAAACAAAATCATGGCCCCAGATGCCTGTTGAAAAAAGCCATCCGGTTACAGCCAAAAATACAGCATTCAATATAATTGCCCCGAACGCTGCATAATTGCCCATGAGCACCCCCGCAATGACAGCAAAGGCAAACAGCCAGGCCGGACCGCCGCTGAGGGGGCCAACCGATATGATGATGGCCATGCCGATGACATAGAACATCAAAAGGGACACCGCAGCCCTTATTTCATACCGGATGGGGTGGACAAACAAAAAAACCAGGCAGAGCACAAGCCCGAGACTGTCCACAAAAGCAAGGCCCCAGGCGTTTTTTTCGACAATCAGTGTCGCTGCGGCGGAAAAGGCGAAAACACCCATGATCAGCCCGGCAATCAGAATGGATGACAAAATATTGGCCCGCCACCGCACCAAGCTGTCCTTTTCAAAGGAATAGGGCCAGACAATCCGGTTTGCAACCGATTGTTGAAATCCCAGAAAATAGTCCCATAATGATGGCTTTTGCGTGAATCTATGCATGGTTTATCCTTTTATCTTGCTATCTTGCCCGATTCCAGGATCTTGCGCACTTTACCGGCAAGTTCGTTTTTGGAAAACGGTTTCTGGATAAACCCGGCATCCTTGTCCCCAAGGTTCTGCAGGGAGATGACATCTGCGGCATAACCGGACATGAATAAAAACTTGACATCCGGGTGGAGGTTTTTCAATTCTCCTGCCAGGTCTCTGCCGTTCATTTGCGGCATGACCACATCGGTCAAAAGCAGGTGAATGGTTTTTTTGTGATTTTTGGCAAGGGCCAGTGCAGCATCTGGTGAACCAGCTGACAACACTTCATATTCCAGGCGTTCAAGCATCATACAGGTCATTCTTAAAATTGCGGGTTCATCTTCCACCACCAGAATGGTTTCATGTCCTGTGGCTTCCGGTGCCTGCAAATGGGGGGAGGGGTCAAGGGAAGCTTTGGCCGCCATATGCCGGGGCAGGTACACCATGACCGTGCTGCCCTGTTCCGGTGTGCTGTCAACTGTAAGAAAGCCCTTGTTCTGCTGGACAATGCCGTACACTGTGGCAAGCCCCAGGCCCGTACCTTCCCCCACATCCTTGGTGGTGAAAAACGGCTCAAACAGGTTTGCCAGGACATGTCTGTCCATGCCGCATCCATCATCTTTCACCGCCAGCATCACAAAGTCCCCCGGAGAAACGCCGGGATGGTCATGGCAGTAAGCCTGATCAAAGGATGCCGCCCCTGTTTCAATGGTGATTTTCCCCACATCCGCAATGGCATCTTTGGCATTGACACACAGGTTCACCAGAATCTGATCGATCTGGGAAGGATCTGCCTTAACCGCTCCCAGACCTGTGCAGGGGTGCCAGGCCAGATCAATATCCTCTCCTATGAGCCGGCGCAGCATGCTGAGCATGCTTTCCACAATGGCATTAAGGTCCAGCACCTTGGGTGCG
>JAABTU010000174.1 GCA_011389715.1 Desulfotignum sp. | reverse complement strand
GAATCCCTGTCCCAGAATCCATTGCCCCGGCCCCAGCAGTGCGGCTTTTTCTCTGATGGCGGTCTGCATGCCGGCAAAATCCTGAGTTCTTGCAAAATCAATGCTGTTTAGGTTCACGGCCCATTCATAAAAATGAAAATGGGTGTCAGTGAACCCGGGCAGCAACAGTTTCTTGTCCAGATCCAGGACCCGGGTGTTGGGTCCTGCCATGGCCATGATGGCTGTATCATCCCCCATGGCTGAAATATGCCGGCCTGTAACAGCCAGGGCAGTGACAGTGTCCCGGCCGGATGCCGGGACAAGTTTTGATCCCGGGACATCCTTTGTTTTCGGGGTATATATGTCTGCGTTATGTAAAATCAGGTCAGGTGTCATCAAACCAGGTATCCTTTTTCAAACGGATCGGTATTATCCAGAACAAAGTGGTACATTCCGGTAATCCATGCCCGGCCGCTGACACGGGTGATACTGGCCGCCATGTCACCTATGCGGGTTTCTTCCACCAGCTGGGCCGTAAAGGTGGTGCCCATGGGACTGGCATTGACATAGGGCTGATGCAGATCGATTTTGCCGTAATGGTGCAGCAGGGCCAGTTTGGCTGCCGTACCTGTACCGCAGGGGGAGCGGTCCATGTGGGATTCGCCGTACACCACCATGCCCCGGCCCCGGGCCGCGCTGCCGGTGGTGACCGTATCATAGAATTCGGTCACATCCACGGTGGTGACATCCGGCCGTTCCGGGTGCATCACGAAGAGCTGGTCATTGGCTGCGCTAATGATTTTCATACCCAGATCCACCAGCACGGACCGGTTTGCCAGAATCGGCTCCAGACCCAGCTGATCCGTATTCACCATGGCAAAAAATCCGCCGGCACACACCAGGTCCAGGCAAACCATCCCAAACCCGTCCACCTGAACCGATTTGTCTGTGGCAAAAACAAAGGTGGGGACCATGTCGATGGACACGGAGGTCAGTTTTCCTTCCCGGACATGGGCCAGTGCAGTCATGCGGCCGGACGGGGTATCGATGCCCACCCGGTTCTCTCCTTCTTCCAGTACCAGGGTACCGGTACGGGTCAGGGTGGTCACCGCCCCGATGGTGGCATGGCCGCACAGAAAAGGATATCTTCTGGCATCCATATAGATCAGTCCAAAGGCGGCATCCGGGGTGACCGGTTCTGTCACCAGGGCGGCCAGCACCTGGCGGGAGCCTCGGGGTTCCCTGGTCATCAGGCAGCGCACATGGTCATGACGGGTTTTGAAGCATGTGAGTTTTTCCATCATGGTGCTGCCTGGAACCTCAGGAATACCATCCACAATCAGGCGGGTGACCTCTCCTTCGGTGTGGGAGTCTATTGTGGTAATGACGGGGGATTCGCCATCATACAGTTTTGAAATATCCTGGGAAGAAATCATGAAGCATCCATCCTTTGCAGAAATTGCAGGTTATTGGTCAGGGGCCTTTTCATGGGGTTTTACCACCGGAATATCGGGCATCACCCCATTGTCCGATTCTGGTGCATGGGGCATGAGAACCGCCTGGGAGGTCTTTCCGTCCACCCGGATATGCAGACCGTCTTCAAAGTGAATATGTTTCAGATAGGTGGTAGTGGTATTGCATGTCCGGCACCTGAAAAACGCATAGTCAATGAAGTCCTGTGAGTTTTCCGACACCGTGATGTAGGAAATGCCAAGGGAGGTGATGTTCTGGAAAAAATGGGATCCCTGGGACGGGTCTGCCTTGATGCTCTCAATGGTCGTCTCTACCATGACCCCCACATTGGAGATATCGTTCCAGGCAACAGGAATGCCCAGCCACCGGTCGGATGACCCCCAGCGGCCAGGGCCGATGAGCACATACTTTTTACCCGAGTCATTGAAAAGGGCGTTGATCCTGTTAATCTCTCCGACAATTTCCATGGTTTTTGCCGGATCAAAGGTCTCAGGATCCACATACACCAGATCAAAAATGTCTTTGTATTCACCATTGCCAAGGGAATGGGTGGAATAGCAGAATGCATTTTCCCTGTCTTTTGTGGTGATTTTCACCTCCAGGTTCTGCTTGTACCGGCCCATAGGCCGGATCTGGAGCAGGGAAAATTCCGGTTTTTCCTTTTTATCCACAGGCAGGTTCACGGCAAACTCCACCTCCACAGAAGACCCCATCCAGCGGCTGCCGATCCGGCTGACCTCCGACAGAAGCTGTGCCAACGGAAAGCTGTTGTGTTTCAGGATATTGGCAAAGGTGAGAACAGGAAACCCTTTTTTCGAAAAGATGTCCCTGATCCGGTTGTCCTGGACATGAAAGGTGGAACACAGCTGCTGCACCGCCGGGTGATCCGGGGCATCCATCAGTTCCAGTTTCATCAGGGTGGGATCTTCTGCCGGATCTGCACAGAATGCATCAGGTTGTGGAAAAACGTCCATTCTCAGGGCATAAAAATATTTCTGGGCGTTTTCCAGAATATCATTCACCATGGAAAACTGGGGCAGAAACTGGGGGTATTTCGGGCAGAAACGCAGGGTCTGGCCCCCTTCCATGACAATTTTTCCCAGCCCCAGCGCAATGTAGGAAATACCCTCTTCCGCCTTGAGGTGGGCAATGGGATAAAAATTATAGGACTGTGCCACACCGGCAATGGAGGGGTAAAAATAATTTTTGTACCTGGTGCCGGTGAGTTCCTGGAGGATCACGGCCATTTCTTCGTCTTCCGTCCGGTGCATGGTGCTTTTGGCATAGGACCTGGGGGCCTTCATATAGGTGGAGGCATAGACCATTTTGACGGCCATGATGAGCCGGTCCAGCCGTTTTTCCAGGCTGTCGTCCGCATTGGGCAGCATATAGGTCTTGTACAAACCGGCAAAAGGCTGGTAATGGGCATCTTCAAACAATGAGGATGAGCGCACCGCAATGGGGTACCGGACATGGCGCAGGTAAACCTTCAGGTTCTGTTTGAGCCAGTCTGGAAACCGGGCCTGTACAAACGCTTCTACCACCTGCCCATCTGTCAGTTCCCCGGGAGAATCCAGCAGCCGTGCCAGCTTGTTTTCCTCAATGAACATTTTGAACCCGTCCGTGGCAATGACAAATGTCTGGGGAATATTGATATCCACATCCGGAAATTTTTTGATCAGTTCCTCATCCCGCTTGATCTGGGAGGACATGAAAGCCAAGCCCCTGGCCTTTCCCCCCAGAGAACCGGTGCCGATCTTGATAAATCCCGTGTCTGAATCAAATTTTTTGGAATCAAACTCAATGACCTGGCCCTGGCGGGTCCCCCTGCGCCTGGCCCGGATACTGTCGATGAGGAATCGCTTCAGACTTTTGGGATCGGGAAAATCATCTATGGTATAGGGTTTGAGGCTCAGGGCAAAACTGATTTCGCTGCGGGCCATGAGCCACCGGGAAAAATCATTGTTTTTTGCATGGAATGCAATGGACGTATCCGGAATTTCAGGCAGAATCTTTTCAATGGCCCGCAGATTGCTGGCCCTGGCAATTTCATCACCATTGGGCATCCGAAACACAAAGGCCCCGAATCCGAGGCACCCCACAAAAAAGGTTTTGATCCGGTCATTGAGGTTGGCGGAGGTTTTGTTCACAAACACCGCCGGAATCTGGTGGGCCAGTTCCCGGCTGCGCTCTTCCGTGCTCAGCACAAGCAACGGCAGATCCGGTATCTCCTTTTTGATCCGGGTCAACAGGGTAAAGCCGGCATTTTCATCCTCCTGACCATCTTTGGGATACCGCATATCGGAAAACACAGACAGCACATAGGGCTTGTACTTTTCATACAGGGCCATGGCCTGTTCATAGGTGTGGGCCAGGAGTACCTTCGGCCTGCCCCGCATTTTGAGAAGCCGGTGCTCTTCATTGATTGATTCATCAATCACCGACTGGGTCTGGAACACGATCTGCTTGTAAATCACCGGAAGAATCGCAGAATAGTGATGGGGAGAATCCTCCACCATGATGACCACCCGGACCTGGGCATTACTGGTGTCAAAGGCCACATTTTTTTCATCTTCAAAATTTTTGATGATGGCCAGCAGCAGGTCGGCATTTCCCCCCCAGATATAGGCCCGGTCAATGGCGGTGGCGTTGTCAAGGCAGATATACTGGTTGATGTCGCAGGTGTTGTGAAGCAGCATGAAAAACGGCAGATCTGCATACTGCTGCTTGACTTTTTCCCCGAAATCATGGACCTCCATGCCGTCCAGACTGGGCATGGCCAGGATAAGATCGAATTTTTTGTTTTCCAGGCGCTCAAAGGCTTCCTCAGCTGAAGATACCCAGGTGAGCCTGGGGGGTTTTGACAGGTTCAACCCCTTGTATTCATTGATTATCCGATTGGAAAGTCTGCCTTCCTCCTCCATGATAAAGGCATCATAGGGACTGGATACCAGCAGGATATCGCCGACTTTGTTGGCCATGAGTTCATGGTAAATCTTGATGCCGGATTCCTGGTTAGCGGAAACATCCATTTTCCCATCCTGTATCAATAGAGTTCATATTTCACAAGCTTTCCGTCCAGCCCGCCGATTGTCAGGGGTTTTTTCCAGGACGGGGCCAGGGGCACATGTTTGATATATTTTGGTTCTCCAAAATACACCAGGGCCGAAGACCGGGTGCACCGTTCCCGCAGAAAAAGGCCCAGGTCCTGGTAGAACCCCTTGAGGTCCTTGTCTTTTCCCATGCGGATGCCATAGGGCGGGTTGGTGACAACAAGGCTGTCTGCAATGCCCGGGATTTGCCGGAAGTCTTTTTGGTCAACAGACACGTTTCCGCCGTAATGCAGGCCCATGAGATTGGTTTTTGCCGCAGTCACCGCATGCTCTGAAATGTCGCTGCCGGCAATCAGCCCCGGGGACAGGGGCTGTATATCCTGTTTTGCCGAAGCCTGGATATCTTCCCACAGCCGGGGATTGAAATCC
>JAABTU010000173.1 GCA_011389715.1 Desulfotignum sp. | reverse complement strand
CTGAAAATCCACGGCCGGCTTTTCCGGATGCCCGCCGGCGAACAGGCAAAAAAAATCGATGAGCTGCTGGCCTATGTGGAGATGACGGACCGGAAAAAAACCCGGGTGCAGCATCTGTCCGGCGGATTGAAACGCCGCCTGATGATCGCCCGGGCCCTGATGCATTCGCCGGCCATCCTTTTTCTGGATGAACCCACCGTGGGCCTGGATGCCGGCATCCGCCGGAAAATCTGGGCATTGATTAAAAAGATCCAGCAGCACGGCACCACGGTTTTTCTGACCACTCACTACATTGAAGAAGCAGAGTTTCTGGCCGACCGGGTGGCATTCATCGACCACGGTTCCATTGTTGAGACGGACACCCCGGCCGGTTTCATGTCGCGCATGGGCAGCTGGGCACTGGACTGCCTCACGGAGGATGACATGCAAACCCATTACTTCAAAGACCGGAAACAGGCCCACACATTCATTGCCGGCCATCAGGAAGAATTCACCCTGCGGCGGGTGAATCTGGAAGACGTGTTTCTGGCCATGACGGGGAAAAAAGTGATATGATACAAGGAATCGTTGCTGTCTATTACAGGGAACTGCTGGTTTTGAAACGCCATTGGATACGGCTTTTGCCATCCTGGTCAGTGGCTCCCCTGCTTTACCTGATCGCCTTCGGGTATGCCATGGGTAAACACGTAACAGTTGATGAAATGAGCTATATGGAATTTCTTCTGCCTGGCCTGGTTGCCATGAGCAGTATGACCCAGGCGTTTACCATTTCCAGCGAAATCAATATTGCCCGGTTTTACTGGCATATTTTTGAAGAAATCCAGTCTTCTCCGGTCAGTGACTTGTCCTATGTTACGGGCGAAGTTATGGCAGGTATGACCCGGGCTGTTTTATCCGTCCTGGTGATTCTGGTTCTGGGTTATGTGTTCGGGGTCGGCATGGTGTTGAATGTCTGGTTCTGGCTGGGGGTGCTCCTGAACAGTTTTGTCTTTGCTTCACTGGCCGTGGGTCTGGCCATGGTGGTCAGATCCCACGCAGACCAGGCACTTCTCACCAGCTTTGTGATCACGCCCATGGCTTTTCTCGGAGGGACGTTTTTTCCCCTGGAAAACCTGCCGGTCTGGGCACAAACCATCATCACTCTCTTACCCATCTCCCATGCAGCCGTAACAATCCGGTCGGCCGCTTTCGGCCTTGAACCGCCGGTCAGTTCTCTGGCGGTGCTGGCCCTGTCCGGTGGCGTGCTGTTTTATATTGCCGTACTCTGTGTAAAAAAGGCCAGGGATTGAATGGAGGTATTGCATCATGTGTGAAGCAAGCGCATATCTGATCAGGGATGGAAAAGAAACCCTGGTCCTGGAATCGGTGGATATCGTTGCGCCTTTAGATGAGGGCGGCGAGGAGCATGCCGCCCCAGTATACGCGGCCTTATGCGGCTTGAATTCATCAACAAAACTTGATATACAAAAGATGAATAGAATGAATGCGATAAAAGGTGGATGGTGATAGGATTTAAAATTATAGGAAACATAAGCAACATAGAAACAATTGCCACTGGCAGAGGAGTTTACATTCGAAATTACCTTGAGCGTACATATGGTAAGGGGCATTGGCGAAAAATGAAGGGTTTGGCAATTGTTCGACTCGTAGACGAAACAAAATGCAATGCCGAAATACATTGGTATGAAGCACACGGTATTGGACGAAAGGATTTCAAAATAAAGAGGTACCTATAATGAATGATTTTGTAATATGTATTGATAATAAAAACAATCCAGCAAGCTTGATTTTAGGCAAAGTATACAGAAAGTTACCCGATAAAGATGCAGCGTCACACAACATGCTTCGAATTATTGATGAAGACAAATCAGAATCTGATGGATACCTCTATGCGGCATCAATGTTTGCACCTGTCAAACTGCCTAAAATAGCTGAGCAGGTCTTGATAGCTGCGAATCAATAATAAGAAAACCGAAATACCAGGCTGTCCAGATATTCTTGGCCTTTTTTTGTTATATAAATACGTACAGTCTGTGAACGCAGCACATAACCTAAAAATAACCCATCAGGTTCTGGAAGCCGAAAACCCTGAAGCGGGTTGCAGGCATCTTTAACCATCTGAAGGAGGAATACCATGAAACGGTGTTACATCCGCTTCACCAGGAACTGGCCGCATGACAACAAACGGCGGAATCCTGCAGATGATTGAAGAACCCAGAAAAACAATATGTATCATTGACGGCCACGGCGGGGGGATCGGTGCTGCCATCATCAAGTATATCCGGCAGTTCCATGAAAACCGTTTCAAACTGGTGGCGCTGGGAACCAATGCCATTGCTACTGCCGGTATGCTCAAGGCCGGTGCCCACAACGGTGCATCAGGAGAAAACGCCCTGATACGGAACGTTGAAACCGCGGATCTCATCATCGGACCCATTTCCATTACCTGGCCCAATGCCAGCCTGGGAGAGATCACCCCCCGGATGGCCGGGGCCGTTATGGAGAGTCCGGCACCCAAGATTCTGCTGCCCCTTCACCGGGAAAACGTGCACCTGATGCATTTTTCCGACAAGGAACCCCTGCCACACCAGGCCATGGCCATTGCAGAAACAAAAATTATGGAGGTATTGCATCATGTGTGAAGCAAGCGCATATATGATCCAGGATGGACAAGAGACCCTGGTTCTGGAATCAGTGGATATCGTTGAACCCCTAAATGAGGGCGGCTTTATGCTCAGAAACATTTTCGGAGACCAGGCCATCATCAATGCCCGGATTCACAAAATGGAACTGGTGAATCACCGGATTCTTTTTTCCAATGAAAAAACAGCAGGCACGCCTATTCCAGACGAGATCGCAATATGGTAACATAACTATTTTCCACCATATTGATAACAAAAGGAGCATCACGCAAATTGGAACCTAAAGCACCGGTTTTTGAAACAATTTACCAGGATTATCTGGCCCGGGTGGCCGGCCTGGAACTGTCGGGAAAACAGGATCTGCTGGGAATCGAGGTGAACGGTCAGACCCTCACCATTCCGTTTTTCAATAAACCCTGCAGGGTCACCCCCGACAATATTGTGGATCACAAGGGCACCCGCCCCCCTCATTCGGTGTGTGTCGTTTTGTGCCAGTATCTGCTGCTGAGCCCGGATCAGCCGTATGACGACCGGCAGCTGGTAACCTACCGGGACTTCAAGGATGCAACCCCTTATGAGCAGGGATTTGACAATACGGCCCAAAAACCAATTTCCCGGGCCTTTTCCGGCCGGCGTGACGTACTGGAATCCGGGTGCCGTCACCTGGGGGGAACGCCCTGTGACATCGGGATCTCCTGTGATCTGTCGTATATGTTTGAGGCCCTGCCCAGGGTGCGGGTGTACCTCGTTTTCAATGATGCGGACGAGGATTTTCCGGCGGACTGCTCCCTTTTGTTCGAAAAACAGGCGGCCCGGTACCTTGACATGGAGTGTCTGGCCATGATCGCCATGGTACTGGCGGAACAGCTGGCCGGAAAAGAAACCCCGGACATGGCCAGGCTGGCCTGATATTACATTGCCACTTGATTACGATTATACAACCCAATATAATGTGAATCAATCAGATTGATATGGAACAGCTCCACCGGGAGTTGGATTTTGAAATATCAGACAAGAAGGAGACCATCATGGAAGGCGACCACAAACACACGCATGAACATCAACATGAACACACCCATGTGCACAAGCATCCGCATGCGCATGAAGACAAGACGCACAGCCATGAACACGAACACGTTCATTCACATGAACATGACCATGAACACAGTCACCCGCATACCCATGACGGACAAACGGATGACCACGGGCATGAACATGCCGAAAACCACGGACCGCATGATCACCCACATGCGGACCATAACAAAGAATCTCATACCCATAAACACAAATAAAAGAGATACCATGTCCGCACAAACCATTGTAAAAACAGAACTGTTTCAAAAATGCCTTGATTTTCACGGTCATCTCTGCCCAGGCCTTTCATTCGGGTATCAGGCCGCCATGGCCGGAATGGACTGGCTGACAGAGCGGCGGGCTGAAGATGAGGAGATTGTCGCCATCGTGGAAACCGATGCCTGCTGCTCTGATGCGGTTCAGGTGATTACCGGGTGCACATTCGGCAAAGGCAACTTTATCTACCATGATTATGGCAAAATGGCCTTTACCTTTATCAGCCGGCGGACCGGAAAAGGCATCCGCATTTACCGCAAGCATGTCCCTGAACCCTCCCCGGACAACCGTCACCAGGAATTGATGAATCTGGTAAGAAGCGGGCAGGCCTCGGAAGAGGATCAAAAAGCCTTCAAAAAAATTCATGAGGCAAAATCCATGGAGATTCTCGACCAAACCCCTGACACCCTTTTTGACATCAGGGAAGTCAAGATCCCCCTGCCGCCCAAGGCACGTATGGAGCCATCAGTATTGTGTGACAAATGCAAGGAACCCACCATGGGATCAAAGCTCGAAACCCTGGATGGACAGTCTCTTTGCCGGGGATGCCTGGCGGAAAAAAACCCGCACTGAAACAGAAACCCGTTCAAGCGGAACGGCTGTGGAGGTTATACTAATGCCGGAGCTATCAAGATTTTTCGGAATCATCATTCGGATGTTCTACGATGAACATAATCCACCGCATTTTCATGCCGAATACTCAGGCAGAAAAGCTTTATTTGATTTTGACGGGAATGTCATTAAGGGGAGCCTTGCTTCAAGAACGGCAACCAAACTTGTACGTGAATGGGTTGATCTTCATGTGTCCGAACTTGAAGAAGCTTGGACGATGGCAAAAGAAAGTAAGGATGTAAAAAAAATTGAACCGTTGAAATAGGGATAATATGATGTGGAATATGAATGACGTGATACAGATTAGTTATAGAGGAGAGTATACTTTCCATGTGGTTTTTGA
>JAABTU010000172.1 GCA_011389715.1 Desulfotignum sp. | reverse complement strand
GCGGCATAATGGCTAAAATTGGTGCCTGACATCTCTTCACGGCTGTAGCCAAAAAGATTTAGAAACGCGTCGTTGAAAAAAGTGAAATTCCCGGCCAGGTCCACTTCATGATACCCTTCAGCCATTTCGTTGAGAATGGTCCGGTATCGTTCCTCACTCTCCCGCAACGCCTCCTCGGCCCGCTTGCGATCGGTGATGTCCTTGGCCATTTCAAAACGGACATTTCGGCCATCGGGCCACTCTATGATCCTGCCAACAATAGAAAAGTACTGTTCGAGTTTAGAATTATAGTATTCCCAATAATGCGGCTGAGGTTTATGCTTCAGGATAATATCATTGGTACAGAACGCGCAGGGCAAATCAAGCCCGTGAAACTCCTTGTAGCATATGCCCCCGACACAATTTCTCTGTAGGGTGTTTGCAAGTGTCGGATTCACATGCAGAATCTCGTATGTCTCCGGATCAGAGATATAAATGTTCTCTTCGATACTGTTGAAAATGGAAAGAAGTTGCTGACGCTCTCGCTCAATCTTTTCTTGGGCTTGTTTCTTATACACTACTCCTGCGATGATCCTGGAGATCGTCAGAAGAATTTCCACATCCTCTTCAGGCCATTCTCGATAAAACCGACACTCGTCAAAGCCCATGAATCCATGGAATCGATCGGTAACGAAGAGAGGGACTACCACAATGGAGTAAATCCCCTGGGGACGGAGAATTTCCTTGGCTCCTTCGTCGGGAATATCCTCTATATCTGAAAAGCAGATAGTTCCACCGTCCTTGATCATCGCCATCCACCAGGGAGTGGCCGCCGCCGGTACGCCTTGAAGGGCATCCTTCTGGGGAGCCTCGTCAGAAGCACACCACTCAACGGTGTTATCCAGACTGTCTGTTTCATGATGGTATTCGAAGATGTAGGCACGGCTGATATCTAAGGTTTCGCCCAAAATTGTCAGAGAATCGTTTAAAAATTGCTCCAGATCTTCTTGCTGTACCGCCATGTTTGATATTTGTGAAAGCATTTGTTCGTAAACAAGCCTGTGTCTGAGCTTTTCATTTGCCCGCTTACGCTCGGTGATGTCGCGAACATTGGCAAGAATAATATCTTTATCATGAAAACTGATTTTTTGGATCGAAACTTCAACATTAAATACGGTTTTTTCTTTTGGTCTGAGGGCTTCCCATTCGAATAGTAATTTTTCACCATTTAAAACTTTTTGCCATCTATCCAGTAGAACTTTCATTGACATTCTGGAACTGGAAACATCTTCAATACTCACTTTAAGTGCTTCTTCTTTTGTCAGCCCATATATCCGGCACATCTTGTCGTTGACATCAAGAATTTTTCCCTCCAGATCATGAATAAAGATGGCATCTTGTGTATTGTCGAATATTTTTTTCAGGAGATCTTCTGTGAGATTACGTTCAGATTCAGTTTTCTCTAATTCCTGAATTCGTCTTTTCAATTCTTCATAGGAAGGTTTTGCTGTCATATAAAGCCCTTTTTCATGGAGGAAAACCAGGGGTGCTGTTTTTGTAGCTGCTGTATTCTGGAGGAAAATGCTGCCTGGATGGCTTTTGCAACCGGGCCGGGTGTTCCTTTTCCCACAGGCTTGGTGTTGAGTGTTACTATGGGGATGATTTCCGTTGTGGTGCCGGTGATCAACAGTTCGGAGGCCAGATGGATCCGGTTTTCATACACCGGTTCCTGAAATACCCGGATATCGAGGTCCCGGCACAGGTCCAGCACGGTTTCCCTGGTGATGCCCCCCAAGATATAATTGGACAGGGGCGCAGTGATAACGGTGTTGTCAAGCACGGCCATGAAATTGGAGTGGGTGCCTTCCATCAGCACCCCGTCCCGGACAAAAATGGCTTCACCTGCCTTTTTTTCTGCGGCCTGCTGGCTGGCCAGGACATTGGCGGTCAATCCTGTGGTTTTCATGTCACACCTGACCCACCGGATGTCGGGCACGGTGATGGCGTTGATGCCGGTTTTTCTCTGGCGGTCCTTCCCAGCCGGGTCAAAGCTGGAAACACACATATACACCGTGGGCTCCGGCTCCGGGTCGGGAAAGGCATGGTTGCGCGGAGCTGGGCCCCGGGTCACCTGGATGTATACCAGGGCATCCTGGTCGAAAAGATGATTTTGGCGGATCAGGTCCCGGGCAACGGGGACCAGGTGGGAAAAATCCCTGCAGGCAAATTTAAGATGGTCAGCCCCGTGGTTCAGGCGGCGGATGTGGGCCTCCGGCCGGAAAAGCAGGCCGGGGTAATACCGGATCACCTCATAGAGGCTGTCACTGAACAAAAATCCCCGGTCATCCGGTGAGATGCGGACCTCATCCTTATCCATGAATCTGCCATTGAAATAGGCTGTCATATCTGAACCTTTACGTGAATAGCGCGCACGGCTGATTATGGGGCCGGGCATCAAATATCAAAACTTCCCTTGGTCTGACCGGTGTCCGATCCCCCTTGGTATCCAGCTGCCGGACTGAGATCCTTGGGGGCTCTGACAGACCGGCAGCAGGATACCAAGGGGGGGGCTGCAAACGTTGGGCCTTGTTTGTGCTTTCACCTCTTTTATGCCGGGATTTAGCATCTGTCAACAAAGGATTTGAAAAGCGGCAGCATGTCGTCGTTTTTCTGGAGCATCAGTTCCGGGTGCCACTGCACCAGGTCCATGGGCAGGGTCTGGTGCTCGGCAGCCTCGATGATGCCGTCCGGGGCCCGGGCCGTTATGACAAGGTTCTCTCCAAGTCTATCGATGGCCTGGTGGTGCCGGGAGTTGACCGGGATCCGGTCACCGAACATGGCATGCAGACGGGAGCCGGGCGCAATGTCGATCTCATGGTCGGTGTCAAAGGAGATCACATCCTGGGTGTGCTTGCGCACCGGTCCGGGTGCCTGGGTGTAAATATCCTGGAACAGGGCGCCACCTAAGGCCACGTTCACCACCTGAAGCCCCCGGCAGATGGCCAGCACCGGCAGCTTTTCAGCCATGGCAAGCTCCAGCACCCCCAGGTGGAACCGGTCCAGGGCAGTGTCCATCTCGCCCAGTTCCCGTATCGGGGCCTGGTGAAAAAATGCAGGGTCCATGTCTTTGCCGCCGGTGAACAAAAATCCCCGGACCGATGCAGCCATGGCCGGCAGAATGTCCAGGTCCGGGGTAAAGGGCAGGATAATGGGAACGCCTCCGGCTTTTTCAACGGCATGGGTATAGGCTGTCGGGATGGACGTGGCCGGCATGTTGAATTTGTTCAGGTCGGTGTGACCGACAACAGCGATAACAGGCTTCATGAATCATTTCCCGAAGGGTTTGTTTTTCCGGTGCCGGACCAGAGATTGAAAAAATGGTGGACCGGGCCGTGGCCCTGACCGATGGAAAAATCCGCTCCGGCAGCCAGGGCCCCGGTGATATAGGCTTTGGCGGCTTTTACCGCGTATGGTATGTCCATGCCCCTGGCCAGCCCGGCGCAGACAGCCGAAGACAGGGTGCACCCGGTGCCGTGGGAGTTGGGGGTCTGGACCCGCTCTCCAGGCAGCGCAAGTATATGGCCGGTGTCTGCGGAAAACAGCAGGTCACTGCTGTCGGTATCATCCAGGTGCCCGCCCTTGAGCAGAACATGGGCAGATCCCAGGCCTGCCAGGTCCCTGGCAGCGTCCGGCATGTCCGCTCTGGTGGTGATGTCCCGGCCCAGCAGCACCGAGGCTTCGGGCAGGTTCGGGGTGATGATGTCTGCCATGGGAATCAGGGCCTGTTTCAAGGCGGTCACTGCATCATCCTGCAGCAGCTTGTCCCCGCTTTTGGTCACCATGACCGGATCCAGCACAATATTGGCACACTGCCATTTTTCCAGGTGCCGGGCCACGGTGAAGATCACCTCCGGGGAATGCAGCATCCCGATTTTGACGGCATCGGTGCCGATATCCCCCAGCACCGCATCCATCTGCCGGCCGATAAATGGGGGCGGCACAGCAAATATGCCGGTCACCTCTTTTGTGTTCTGGGCGGTCAGCGCCGTGATCACGGACATGCCGTAGCATTCCAGGGCGCAAAAGGTTTTCAGGTCTGCCTGGATACCGGCGCCGCCGCCGCTGTCTGATCCGGCAATGGTCAGGGCCCGAAAGTATTTTTTCATGGGTAATGTCTCCTTAAGGTTGTGCATCAAAACACCTGACCAGATCCCGGGCAGCTGCATACGGGTCTTTGGCCGAGCAGATGGCAGAGACCACGGCAACGGCATCTGCCCCGGCTTTGATGATGTCCGAAGCATTGGCAGTGCTCAGCCCGCCGATGGCCACCAGGGGATGTCGGGAATACGCACGGATTTCGGCCAGTCCGTCCAGGCCCCAGGGTGTTTTGGTGTTGGTTTTGGTGGGGGTGGCAAATATGGGGCTCACCCCCAGGTAATCCACCTCCAGGTCCTGGGCTTCTGTCACATCCTCCCAGGTTTCCACGGACAGCCCGATGAGTGCATCAGGACCCAGCAGGCGACGGGCCGTCTCACAGGGCATGTCGCTCTGGCCCAGGTGGACCCCGTTTGCCCCGGCTGCCAGGGCGATATCCACCCGGTCATTGATGATGAACGGGATGCCGGCTGCTGCAAGAATCGGTTTCAAGGCCAGGGCCTGGTTCAGAAAATACCGGGTGGGCAAAGTTTTTTCCCGCAGCTGCACACAGGCAATGCCGGCCCGGACCGCATCTGCCACCACAGATGTCAGGGACCGTCCCAGGCACAGGTCCTGGTCGGTGACAAGATAGACCCCCTGCATGGCATTATTTCCTGAACAGCGCATGGATATCAGATGCAGAGATCTGGTATAAGGCATCCAGAAAATGCATCTGAAAGCTGCCCGGCCCTTTGGCGCTGCGGCCGGCCATCTCTCCTGCCACCCCCATGACGGCCATGGCATGGGCAGCGGCTGCTGCAGGGTCCGGGTTGACAGCGGCAAATGCCCC
>JAABTU010000171.1 GCA_011389715.1 Desulfotignum sp. | reverse complement strand
CAGTATGGCTATCAATCCGATGAAATCGATCTGGAAAAGAGCGTTCAGTTCGGCACCGAGGTGGGTACCAAGGCTGCCGATATCATCGTTTATACAGATGTTGACAAGGAAACACCCAAGATCATCATTGAGTGCAAAAAGCCCAAACGCAAGGATGGTATCGAGCAGCTTAAAAGCTACATGAACGCGAAGGGTGCTCCTGTGGCGGTCTGGTCCAACGGCAGTGACAGCGTAATTCTATACCGTCCCTACCCCAAGCAGTTTGATGATACCCTGGTGGATATCCCCCGGCGCGACCAGGAACCCAAAGATGTCCTTGAGGCCAAAAAGACCCTGCTGCAACTCAGAACCGAATTCAATTTCAAGAAAATTGTCCAGGATCTGGAAGAACTGGTGCTGGCAGACAGCGGCAAAGATGAGTTCAACGAGATCTTCAAACTGATTTTCGCCAAGATATGGGATGAACGGGAGGCACAGGAAAACCGGAAAGACAAGGTGGTTGAGTTCCGCAAGGCCCTGGATCCGGATATCACCTATGACCGCATCAACTCCCTTTTTAGAAAAGCCGCCGACCAGTGGGCCGGTATTTTTCGGGATGGTGAAGATATTGAGTTGACCAAACGGCACCTGCAGGTCTGTGTCGGTCCGATTGAAGGGGTCCGGCTTTTGGGATCGAACCTGCGGGTCATGGACGATGCTTTCGAATACCTGCTTCCCACGGAAGCCAAAAAGAAAAAAGGGCAGTTTTTCACCCCCCGCCATGTGGTGGAGATGTGCGTACGCATGCTCAACCCCAAACGCAATGAATATGTTATGGACCCGGCCTGCGGTTCAGCCGGGTTTTTACTGCATGCCATGGAGTGGTGCTACCCGGCATCTGACCATGATAAACGGGAGCTTCGCAAATTCAAGTATGCGTCCAAATACCTGTGGGGAATTGATTTTGAAACCCGTGCCTCCAAAACCGCCCGGGCTTTGATGCTCATTGCCGGAGACGGCCACACCAACATCTTCGGCCCGGATGTGAGCAGCCTGGACCCCAGAACCTGGTATGAAACCGCTTCAGGACAGGCCCTGATGCATGGGCTGCGGGAAAAAAAGCTGACCACCAAAAAGATTCCCAATCAGGAAACCCTGAAGGATGAGGACCATGCCTGGGACTATTTTGAAAACCTGAAATTCGATGTCATCCTGACCAATCCTCCCTTTGCCGGTGAAATGAAAGACCGGAAAATGCTGTCTCGCTATGAACTGGCCAAACCCGCCCTCAAACGCGCCAAAGACAAATCCCCCAAAGAAGAGCGTGATGTGCTTTTCATCGAGCGGGTGTTAAAGATGCTCCGACCCGGGGGCCGGGCTGCCATTGTCCTCCCCCAGGGAAAATTCAACAACTCTTCTCTGGCATTCATCCGTGAATGGATTCTCAAAAAAGCACGCTTGCTGTCTGTGGTGGGTTTGCATCCCAATACCTTCAAACCCCACACCGGCACCAAGACGTCTGTGCTGTTTTTTCAAAAATATACGGAGCAGGAATTGGCCGGAATCGAGACTGTGAAACAGGAGGTGGCGGCCGCCTGTCCGGATTATGAAAAAGAGATCCAGAATCTGATTGCGGCGCATCAGTATTTGCCTGATGTGCCGGATGAAAAAATTCCCGAAGAGATCGCCGATCTGATGGCAGAATCATTTGCCGAACCGGAATCGGAACTGCCGGATACGTCCGCCGGTGATAAGGGTTATGAACTGGATGAGCCGGAACTGTTAATGGCTGCCGAAGGCAACCCCACCCTTGAAGATCGAATCTTTGAGGCTGAAGAAAAGCGCGACAGCCTCAAAGCGGAACTGATCCGGATCAAACAGAAGTTGAGCGAGCTGGCCAGCGATATTGAAGCCCTTCAGCAGCAGCATCAAATGGAGATCGAAGCCATCAGTCAGCAATGGGAAGGGACCAAACGCGATCTTCAGATCCATCTCAAACCTGTCAAGGCGGAACAGAAAGCAGCGGTAAAAAAACTTAAGGACAAACATAAAGTCGGGCAGAAGACCTACAAGGCTGAAATCAAGGCTCTGGAAAAAGCCATCCCAGAGGCAGAAACGGCAATCACGCTCCTGACCAACAAAGGGAAACTGGAAATGATCCTGGAAGATCCGGATCTGACCGGCACTTTGAAAGAACGCTGGATTGCGGCCGAGGCAGCCAAACGACTGGACTATACCATCTTCATGGCCGTGAGCGAACGCGGCGGCAAGAATAATTCCGGGGATTACGAATATCAGGTGGATGAAGACGGCCATCTGAAGGAGTTTCCCGATCGTCACCCTCAGGAGGGCCAGCTGGTGGTGGACCAGGACCTGGTCAATTATGATCTGACCGCAGTAAATCTAACTGATGCCGATAAAATACCCGAGGATCAACTTTGCTTGGCAGAAGCATTCGTACGGTATGCCCAAGAACAGGGGTTTGATTTCTGGGGGAAAGATCAGTGATTACGTGTAGCCAAGTTCTATTGTCAGAGTTGGAGCTTAGGCGAATGGATGCCGAGTACTATCGCCCAGATCTTGTAAAACTATCTAAGTCCATTTCGGATAACCCCAACATTTCTATTAGAAGGTCGAGAGCTGAAATTGACTGCAGTGCTTTTTATCCTTCCATTGTTCCCTATTATAACTTTAACCAAGAAGGCACGCCATTTCTACGTGTTAATGAAATTCAAAACGGGCTGCTATCAATTGATGAAAAGACAGCGTTTCTTCCAAAAAAAATCTTGGAAATGAACCGGTCAACAATAGCAATGTGAGCCAGGGGATCTAATCATCGCCAAGGGTGGAAATTCGATAGGGAAGGTTGCTCTTTTGACAAACCTATATCCAAAATATTCGGTTTGCCGTGATGTGCTGATCGTTCGCACACAGAATTTAAACACAATCAACAGATTTTTTTTGTGGTTGTATCTACATTCCACACCAGGCCAATCACTTTTGTTGCGGACAGCTAGTCAGACTGGCCAGCCCCATTTGACAGTAGAATCCATTGACAGATTAAAAATTCCTTTTATACCGATTATCGAACAAAATGAGATTGAAGCCAGTTATCTATCTGCGGAAAAGGCAATGGAAGTATCTCGCAATACTTACTCTCAAGCCCAAAAACTCCTGGAATCTGAGCTCGGCATAGACAATCTGAAGTTAAAAAAGCCTATGGGCTACACAGCTCAATTCAGCGATCTTGAACAGGCAAGGCGCATTGATCCCGAACATTTTTATCCTGCATTCCAATATCTCATTGATAGGTTGCCCGGTAGCATTGATTTAGTGCCCCTTGGCACCGAGCTGCATTTCTGTCAACGTGGCAGGCAGCCAGCATACGCTAAAAAGGGGTTACCAGTAATCAATTCTAAACACGTTCATTGTAACAAAATTGTTTTTGAAGATAATCGTATCGCAAGTCTCATTCATGATAGCGATCTGCTGATTCAACATGACGATGTTCTGGTAAATGGCACGGGTCGAGGAACATTAGGGCGTGCAGCCCCCTATCTTGTTAAAGAACCAGCGATCCCTGACAATCACGTCACGATTCTGCGCTCCTCGACCCTTGACCCAGCTTATTTGTCATTTTATCTAAACAGTCAGGCTGGCCAGCTTCAGGTGGAAATGCACCAGAGAGGCAGCTCTGGTCAGCTGGAACTTTATCCTTTTGATATCCGAAAATTTCTTGTCTGGGGGGCTCCGGAATCTTTGCAAAAAGAAATTCGGAAACTATATGATCAAGCTGTCGAAAGTGAGCGACAATCAAGGAAGCTGATTGCTCAAGCCAAACTCCGGGTTGAACAGCTGATTGAGCAAGCAGCGCAGGGATCAGGAGAAAAGCCATAATGCCACAACTCCGCCCGACAGCGATCTTTCGCCTTCTTCATATCGACAATCTGTCGATAATCCTGGACTGTGGCGGGATGCATGCCCCCAACCATCCACCTGCAGGCAAAAGCGATTATCGGGTGATTCACAATGTGGATATCCAGAAAATTCGCCGGGAACGCCCCATCCTCTGCGGGCCGGGCGGCACAATACACGATTATGTGGCGTTTTATTTTGGGCCGCGCTCCCCCATGCTGTATCAACTTCACACCGAATGGGTGGAAAATTACAGTGAAGGCCAGCTGCCTTTGATATACGCTGTTTCAACGATTGAAACCATTGTTCAGGCCGGGCGTGAATTTGTCTTTTCCGACGGCCACGGTATCGCCGCTTTTACCCAATGGTTTGACAATCTCGATGATCTGGATAAAGTTGATTGGAATACCGTATATGCTGATTTCTGGGCAGACACAATGGATGACATGGACCGTCAGCGACGTAAACAGGCAGAATTTCTGGTGCACCGATTCTGTCCGTGGGATCTGATCATTCGGATCGGCGTTTTAAATGACAATGTCAAAAAAAACGGTTGAGCGTATTCTGGAACAAAAAAACTGTACTTTGCCGGTGGATGTCTGCCGGCAATGGTATTATTAGCCGGGAGGAAACATACAATGATTGAACCCGCCAGTGGAAATATCCTTAAAGACGATGCTGAGGCCCTGGTCAATACTGTGAACTGTGTCGGGGTGATGGGCAAGGGGATCGCCTTGCAGTTCAAGAAAGCGTTTCCCGATAATTTCAAGGCATACGAAGCCGCCTGCCGGAGAAAAGAGGTCGAACCAGGCCGGATGTTCGTGTATCAAATTGGGGACATGTTCAATCCCAGATATATTGTCAATTTTCCAACCAAGCGCCACTGGCGAAGCAAAAGCCGGTATGAAGATATTGAAAGCGGTTTACAGGCCTTGGTGCGGGAAATACAGGAAAGGCAAATTCGATCAATTGCCATCCCCCCATTGGGTTCCGGACTGGGAGGGTTGCAGTGGGCGCGGGTCAAGGGCATGATCGAGGCGGTATTCAAGAATATGTCGGACATTCAGGTGAGGCTTTACGAA
>JAABTU010000170.1 GCA_011389715.1 Desulfotignum sp. | reverse complement strand
TTTTTTCGATGACAGACACAGCATCTGATGCATCCCTGCACATGGCATCAGCGCCCACTGTTTTCCACAATTGGTCATCAAACCGGAACGGGGCCCCGCCCACAATGAGTTTCACATCACACCCGAGACGGGCAAGTTTTTGTTTGACAGCTTTTATTTTCAAAGCAGAGGGCAGCATCAGAACAGAGATCAGCAATATATCAATGTTATCTTTTTGCACCTGTTCCACCAGGTCATCCACTTCCATCACCCCATAGTCTGCAAGATCAAACCCGCTGGCCCGCAAAAGGGAATAGACCATGATTTTTCCCAGTTTGTGGTGGTCACTGAGAATACAGATGGCCATTTTGGGCTGATTTTTTCTGTCAGGATCTTCCGGCGGCAGAATCTGGTCAATGAGGTCTTCACAGATTCTGCCGGCCATGTACACCTGTGAAAGCGCAACCGTTCCCGCCTGCCACCCTGCCCCGATACGTTCAAGGGACGGCAGTACCACATCTTCGGCAAATTTTACGGGAGAGGTATCATGGTTGCGGTTTTGCAAAATCTGTTTTGCCGCCAGTCTGTCCACATCCAGCAGGGCCCGGGTGAATGCATCCACAATTTTGTCCGTCATTTTCCTGTATCTCCTTTATCTGTTGGCTTCATCCAGCACCTTGCGCACGGCACAGGCCAGATCAGACATCACCACCGGTTTCATGAGAAGATGTTTTATCCCGGCGTATTTAGCTGTTTCTTCACTGATCCTGTCGCTGAACCCGGTGCACATGATAATGGGAATATCCGATCTGATGGCAATCATCTCTCCGGCCAGTTTTGCCCCGGTCATGTGGGGCATGGCCATATCAGTGATAACCAGATCAAACCCGTCTGGATCTGCCTGAAATGCATTTACAGCATCAACACTGTCTGTAAATGCCGTAATTGTATAGCCCAGCCGCTCGAGAATCTGGGTTTCAAGCTGCACAATGGGTTTTTCATCATCCACCAGCAGGATATGTTCTTTACCGCCGGAGATCTCTGTTTTTTCTTCAGGAGGATCGGGTCGGTCCGGGGATTTCACAACGGGCAGATAAACAATAAATGCACTGCCTTTATTCACCTGGCTTTGGACTGTAATATATCCTTTATGCGCCCTGACAATGCCCTGCACCACAGAAAGTCCGAGGCCCGTGCCTTTGCCTTTTTTTTTGGTGGTGAAATATGGATCAAAGATTTTATCCATCATATCAGCAGATATACCGCAGCCGTTGTCGGAGACAGACAGCACTGCATAAGGCCCCGGCTCCATATTCACATCCAATGAATCGGATTTTTCCAGTGTCATCTGGCGTAACTGAACATCGATGGTGCCTTTGTCATCCGCCATCGCATGATAGGCATTGGTGATCAAATTCATGGCGATCTGGTGAATCTGGGTGGGATCAGCCATAACCAGGCCGCAATCGGGCTGAATGTTCCGGCTGATGGCAATATCAGCGGGAATGGTTGATCGGCACAGTTTAAGCACTTCTTTCAATACCTGCTGCAAACTGACCGGCATCAGATCCTGTCCGGTCTGTCGGCTGAAGGTGAGAATCTGTCCCACCAGGTCCCTGCCGCGCCTGCCGGCCCGCAATACCTCCTGAATATTTTCATGCATTGGACTGTGAGCGGGCAGATCCTCCAGCATAAGTTCAGACAATCCCACAATGGGGAACAGAATATTGTTGAAATCATGGGCAATGCCCGAGGCAAGGCTGCCGATGGATTCCAGTTTCTGGGCCTGGTTCAGCCTTTCTTCCATTTTTTTGAAAGCAGTGATATCCGTAGCAATCTGCAGCCGGACCATGCGGCCGTCCACCCATTCAACAGCCCGGTCATGATTGATGAACCATCTGCCTGTCACCGGATTTTTATCATGCCAGGTCTGCACCCCTGCAGGGGTGCCATCCGGCTGAAGTAATCTGTCATTGGTGCAGAAAGGACAGGGTCCGGATTCTTTTCTGAAGACCTTCCAGCATTTCTCACCCGTATAGTTTCCGCCAAAAGCATCGATCATGTACTGGTTCATGAATAACACTTCATATGTGTCCATATCTGCCACATAAATGGTGGCATCAATGCTGTTCAACACTGTCAGAAATTGTTCATGGGAATTTTTCAAGGTTTTTTCAGCTTGTTGGCGCTGGGTGATATCCCTGGCAATGGTGTGCATAAATTTTTTGTTACCGATGGTAATGGCCGCATTACTGAATTCCACAGGCACCTTGGTCCCATCTTTTTGAAGAATGTCTGCTTGTGAAATAACCGCTTCACCCCCCATTATTACCTCAAAGAACTGATTAAAAGCGTGCAGATCTTCAGGTGCATGAAGATCAGGAATATGCATGGTGAGCAGCTGGTCTCTGGTGTGCCCGGTCAGGTCGCAGGCAGCCTGGTTAACATAACAGAACCGGGCTGCCTGATCTGCAAGGAAGATGGCATCCCGTGATCCTTCAAAAATGGCATAAAAAAGGGCATTGGTGTTCCGTAATTCCTCGTTGGTTGCTTTCAACAGATTTATCTGTTTTTCCAGTTCTTCATAGGTGGGTTTGGCCGGCATGTGTTTTTAATTTCCTTTTATCAATTCAGCAGGGTTCTTAAAATCATCGGCACCATCCAGGACATGCTGCACCTTGACGGCGATATCTTTCATGGTAAACGGTTTCTGGATAAACTGAACGCCCTCGTCCAGCATCCCCTGATGGGCAATGGCATCGGCGGTGTAGCCGGACATGAACAAAAATTTCAGTCCCGGATAAAGGGATGCCAGTTGTCCTGCCAGGTCCCGTCCATTCATTTCCGGCATGACCACATCCGTTAAAAGCAGGTGAATTTTTCCTGCATGTTTTTGGGCCAGCTCCATGGCTTTGCTCGGGGTGGATGCAGCCAGGATGGAATAATTCATTCCCTGAAGCATGGTTGTGAACATTTCCAGAATGGTTTTCTCATCTTCCACGATCAGAATGGTTTCGCCATTGCCTGCCGGGATATCCACTGTTTTGTTTTCCGGCTTTTTTTCCATTTTTTCTGCATGGCATGGCAAATAAATATGAAAGGTGGTCCCATGACCCGGCTCGCTGTAAACTTTTATAAAACCGTGGTTCTGTTTGACAATGCCGTAAATCGTGGCAAGTCCCAGACCGGTGCCCTGGCCTACATCCTTGGTGGTGAAAAATGGCTCAAACAGGTTGTTCACGGTTTCTTTTTCCATGCCGCTGCCATCGTCACTGACAGCCAGCAGGACAAACTCACCGGGAGAAAATCCCGGATTTTTCTTGCAGTAATCGGTATCAAAGGTTTTCATGTCTGTTTCAATGGTGATCTTTCCCACACCGGCAATGGCATCTTTCGCATTTACACACAGGTTGGCCAAAATCTGATCGAGCTGGGAAGGATCCATTTTTACGGCCTGCAGTTTTCCGGCAGGTTTCCAGAGCAGGTGGATATCTTCTCCGATGAGCCGGCGCAGCATATTAAGCATGGTTTCCACTGTATGATTCAAATCAAGCACCCTGGGATCTATAATCTGCTTTCTGGCAAAACCCAGCAGCTGTTTTGTCAGGTCTGCCGAACGCTGCGCAGCCTTGAGAACGCCCTGCAGATTTTTGTGCAGATTTCCGGCAGGATCCACCTGGACCAGGGCAGTCTGTGTATACCCAATAATCACCGTGAGCATATTGTTAAAATCATGGGCCACCCCGCCTGCCAGTCGGCCGATAGATTCCATTTTCTGGGCCTGCTGCAGCTGGCTCTGGAGCTGGCTGCGCTCTTCCATGGCTTTTTTCTGATCGGTTATATCAATGACCACATCTTCCATATATCCATGTTCCGGCACAAGGCGGGTGTCGAACCTGACCCAGATTGTGGACCCGTCTTTTCTGTTGAACCTGACTTCTCTGTTCAGTATTTTGCCCGTATTTTTCAGTTCTGCAATAAATGCCTCCCGCTGGCCTTTATCCGCATAATTTTCCGACAATACATACTCTTTGATAAATGTCTGCACATCACCATAACCGAAAATCCGTGCCATTTTTTTATTGCATTCCAGCACCCTGCCGTCGCTTATGCAGGTTCTGGCCAGGCCGGCCTGGGCATTCTCATACAGGGACCGGTAACGGCTTTCACTTTCTTTCAAGGCTTTTTCCGCTGTTTTTTCTTTGGTAATATCCCGGGCAATGGCATAGGTCACCCCTTTTTCAGGGCTTGGATGGGACACCCAGCTCAACCATTTGTATTGGCCGTCTTTGCAAATATAGCGATTTTCAAAATTGATAATTTTTTCACCCTGCCGCAGTTTTTTTTCAACCACCTGCCTGGTGGGTGCGATATCATCCGGATGGATAAAATCAAAAAAAGATCGACCAAGCAGCTCTTCTTGTGAAAATCCCAGAATTTCCATGCAGGCCGGGTTCACTTTTGTGAAAGCGGTGGTGTGAATATCTGCAATACAGATCAGGTCAAGGGCCATGAAAAACAGATGGTCAAATTCCCTGATTGATTTTTCACGGTCTGATCCGGCCTGCTCCAGTTCATACACCCTTTTTTGCAATGCTTCATAGGTGGGGTTATCCGTCATTATTGTTACCGTCTCCCTGAGTTACTTTTGTATTTCATCCAGCATATTTTTTGAGCATATCCGCTAATTTTTGTCACCATATATATCCATATCCGGATAATGTATTTTAGCACATTCCTGACAGATACCATGGCTGAAGCGTGCCTCGGAATTTTCCTGGATATAGGCCTCAACCTGGTTCCAATACCCTTTGTCATCCCGGATTTTTTTGCAATGGGAACAGATGGGCAAAAGACCGCTCAATTGTCTGACACTGGCCAGAGATCTTTGCAGGGCTGCCTGGGTTTTCTTTAAGTCCGTCATCAAACGCTGGCGCTCGATGGCATGGCGGATGGTCCGGACAAGGGCATCAGCAGACAATTCCGCTTTAAACAGATAATCCTGGGCAC
>JAABTU010000169.1 GCA_011389715.1 Desulfotignum sp. | reverse complement strand
GTATCTGCCCTGGCTAAAAAGGCCGGCACCTCGTTGGAAGAAGCCGGCAGAAATGCCAGGTATGCATTTTTTACCCGCGTTGCCGACACACACGGATTCTCCCGGATCGCCACCGGTCATACAAAAGACGACAATGCAGAGCAGGTGCTCATGGGGCTGCTTCGGGGCAGTGGATCCAAAGGCCTGGCAGGGATTCCGCCGATACGGGAAAACCGCTTTATCCGCCCCCTCATAAACCGCTCCCGCAGAGAAATCCTTGCATTTCTGGATGACCTGGACCAGGTTTATGTGCTGGATGGTTCCAACCAGGATCCTGCCTATCTGCGCAACCGCATCCGCAACCACCTGATTCCGCTGCTGGAAAAAGACTACAACCCCGCTGTAAAAGAGGGACTTCACCGGCTCAGCAGCATTCTTTATAAGGAAGACCAGTTTCTGGATGACCATGCAGTCCGGGCATATGATACCTGCTTAAAAAGAAAAGAAACAGATGCCGTGTTTTTGTCCATCCAGGCTGTTGCCCGCCTGCACCCGGCTTTGGTCCCCCGCGTGCTGCGATACGGCATCCAGATGGTGAAATCAAACCTCAGGCAGATCACCCATGACCATATCCGGGCCATTCAGCGCCTTCTGGTGCGGGCTGAACCAGGCAGGCACCTGGATCTGCCCGGCCGGATCCGGGTATACAAAACCCGTCACCAGGTCTGTTTCAAAAAAGAGAGGATTCCCCTGCGGCAGCTGGGCAGGATGCAGAAACAGGCCGGACACCGGCCCCCGGAGGCGTAAGCCTGCAAAACAGTAAAATTTTTCCTTGTATATTCGCAAATTATGTTTATATATACGTAAGTTTGGGTGTTCTATTTTAGATTAAAGAGAGGATAAACATTGAATCAGTTTTATAAAAACATTTCCCTGTGGCTGGTGATCGTCCTGATGATGGTCATGCTGTATAATATTTTCAACCAGCAGCAGGCAGGACAGACAGATATCGGATACTCGGAATTTTTGTCCATGGTGGAAAAAGACCGGGTACAGGATGTGGTAATCCAGGGACAGGAGCTGTATTTTACTGACATCAACGGTACCAGATATAAAAGTTTTGCCCCCAATGATGCGGAGCTGATCCCCCTTCTGCGGGCCAATGGGGTTGCCATCAAAGCCAAACCACCGGCGGAATCCTCCTGGCTCATGTCCATTGTGGTGTCCTGGCTCCCTATGATCGTGCTCATCGGGGTGTGGATTTTTTTCATGCGCCAGATGCAGGGCGGTGCAGGTGGCGGCAAAGCCATGTCCTTCGGAAAAAGCCGGGCCAGACTCATGGATGACAAAAAGGAAAAAGTCACCTTTGACAATGTGCAGGGCATCAATGAAGCCAAGGAAGAACTCACCGAGGTGGTGGATTTTCTGAAAAATCCCGACAAATACACCCGCCTGGGGGGCCGTATTCCCAAAGGGGTGCTCCTGGTGGGCAACCCCGGTACCGGCAAGACCCTGCTGTCCCGGGCTGTGGCCGGTGAAGCAGGGGTCCCGTTTTTCACCATTTCCGGTTCCGATTTTGTGGAGATGTTTGTGGGTGTGGGTGCGTCCAGGGTCAGGGATCTGTTTGCCCAGGGCAAAAAAAATGCCCCCTGCATCATATTCATTGATGAAATCGACGCTGTGGGCCGCCAGAGAGGTGCCGGCTTAGGCGGGGGCCATGATGAACGGGAGCAGACCCTTAACCAGCTGCTGGTAGAAATGGACGGATTTGAAGCCAATGAAGGGGTTATTCTCATGGCTGCCACCAACCGGGCCGATGTGCTGGACCCTGCCCTGCTCAGACCGGGCCGGTTCGACCGCCAGGTAGTGGTGGACATGCCGGATATCAGAGGGCGTGAAGGTATCCTGCAGGTACACATGAAAAAAACCCCCCTGGACAGTGATGTGGATCCGATGATCCTGGCCAGGGGCACCCCGGGCTTTTCCGGAGCAGACCTGGAAAACCTGGTCAACGAAGCAGCATTACTGGCTGCAAAACGGGACCATGAAAAACTGTTCATGAAAGATTTTGAAGATGCCAAGGATAAGGTGTATATGGGGCTTGAAAGAAAATCCAAGGTGATCAAGGAAGAGGAAAAGAAGACAACCGCCTACCACGAAGGGGGGCATGCCCTGGTGGCCCGGTTTCTTCCCAACACCGATGCCATCAACAAGATCACGATCATTCCCCGGGGCAGGGCTGCCGGTGTTACCTGGTTTCTGCCTGAAGAAGGGGATTTCAAATACAAGGACCAGCTGGAAAACGAACTGGCAATCGCCTTCGGGGGCCGGGTGGCTGAACAAATCATATTCAACCGCATCAGCACCGGGGCTGCCAACGATATAAAACAGGCCACCAAACTGGCCAACCGAATGATCCGAAGCTTCGGCATGAGCGACAACCTGGCACCATTGTCCTATGAGGACCATGATGAAAATATTTTCATCGGCAGGGAAATGACCCAGGCCAAGGGTTATTCCGAGGCAACAGCCCAGCAGATCGATGCAGAGGTCGCCAAACTTGTTGACCGGGCCTATAAAAAAGCCAAAAAAATTCTGGATGAAAATATTGATATTCTCCACAAACTCACCGATCTGCTCATTGAAAAAGAAACTGTCCTGGGACCGGAACTGGATGATCTTATTGCTGAACTGCGACCTGAGTATGATTTTTACGGCCGCAAAAACGTCCGCACCACCCCGGATACGGGGGGGTCTCCAGATTCCCGGAAAAAAACAGATGCCCAAAAAGATGGTGATTCCCGGTCTGCAGAACCAAAAGCTGAACCGGAAGCACCTGCCGCCGACACAACCAAAGATGGGTCAGATAATTCTCCCCATGATGATACACCGGAAAACAAGCCGGACAAGGAGCAGTAAAGTAAAATGCATGGGTTTCACCTGGAGTTCGGCAGGTTTCAACTGGAACTGGGCAGCCGGGCCTGTATCATGGGGGTGTTGAATGTGACACCGGATTCGTTTTCCGACGGGGGCAGGTTTGACACCTATGAGACTGCCGTGGCCCAGGGTATCCGCCTGGCAGAACAGGGTGCCCATATCCTGGATATTGGCGGAGAGTCCACCAGGCCGTTTTCAAAGCCGATATCGGAACAGGAGGAGATGGACCGGGTCATTCCGGTTATCCAGACCCTGGCCGAAAAAATTGCCATCCCCATTTCCATTGATACATTGAAATCCGGTGTGGCAAAAGCGGCCCTGGATGCCGGGGCTGCCATGATCAATGATATTTCCGCCTTTGAACAGGACCCGGCCATGGCAGATCTGGCAGCCGAATACCAGGTACCGGTGGTACTCATGCACATGAAAGGGACCCCTGAAACCATGCAGGTGAACCCGGATTATGATGATCTCATGCTGGAGATCACCGACTACCTTGCTGACAGGGCCGCATTCGCCATTTCAAAAGGCATCCTGAAACAGCACATCATCCTCGATCCCGGCATTGGCTTCGGCAAGACCGTCCACCATAACCTGGTGCTGATTAATTGTCTGGAAAATCTGCAAGCCCTGGGATTTCCCATTTTAATGGGACCGTCCAGAAAATCCTTTATTCAGCATACCCTGAATAAGAGTACACCCGAAAAGACCAAAAAAGACCCGGAAAAAATTGAAACCGGCACCCTGGCTGCAGTGGGTGCCTGCCTGTCAAGAGGTGCCCATATTGTCAGGATCCATGATGTTGGCCGTGCGGTTACCTTTTCCCGGGTCTTTGATGCCATAAGGAATGCCTGACCTGCGAAACCATACATTCGGCTGTGCCATCTTTTTTTTGCTGCTGTTTTTTGTTGTTTCCGGGTGCACCACAGAACCGGTGGAAACAAACCTGCTACTGCCGGTGCAGTTTTCCAATGTGCCTGAGGGCATGGTCCTCACCCAGTCCCGCACCGATAAAATTGAAATCCGCATCTCAGCAGATCCCGGGGTGATCGAAAAAATAAATGAAAAACATATCCAGTATCCGGCTGATCTGTATACCGATCTGGATATCGATCCGGCAGGTGCTTCTTATTCCATAGGACCGGGGCACTATGTGCTGCCGGTGGACAAAAAACGGATCCCTGTGGATCCGGGCATCACCATCCTGGAGATCACCCCTTCCTTCCTGAGCGTACACCTGGAAAAAATAATCACCCGCACCTTTAAAATCACTGTTCCCTACACAGGCACCCCTGCCCAGGGATATATTGTTCTGGAACCTTCTGCAGAACCGGCCTCTGTGACCCTGTCCGGTGCCCGGTCTCAGATTGCGGCCATCCAGGAACTCAAAACCAAACCTGTCGATCTGACCGGGGCACAGGAGACCTTTAAAAAAGAGGTGCCCCTGGACCTGGAAAATCCCCGTCAGTATTCAGCCACTGCGCCCATCATCGTGGTAACTGTGCAGATCCAGGAGGAGCAGGTGGAAAAAACCATTGAAAACCTTCCCGTACAGATCCGGAACAGCCCTTTCACAGCTGTCATTGAACCGCCTGCTGTAACCATTGTGGTCAAAGGGCCTTTTGCAGCCATGGGAAACAAAAATATACTGGGCCAGATATTTGCCTTTATTGACCTCGAAGGATTGTTGCCGGGGGTTTATGCCCGGAATGCCCTAATAAACATACCTGTGGGCCTGGGCATGACCCAGGCGGATCCCCGGGTTTTTACCGTTACAATTGAATAAGGAGCCCCCCCCATGCTTCTGGTAATTGATGTGGGCAACACCAACACCGTGATCGGTGTGTATGACAAGGATATTCTGAAACACAGCTGGCGCATCCGCACGGTCCGGGATAACACGGCTGATGAGTTCAATGTACTGGCAAAGGCCCTTTTTTCCGACAAAAACATTCCTCTGACAGCCATAACCCAAGTGATTGTTTCATCGGTTGTCCCGTCTTCTGTGGGAATTCTCAACCGATTCAGCGAAAAATACCTGTTTCTGACACCGGAATGGATTCAGCCTGCATCCGTAA
>JAABTU010000168.1 GCA_011389715.1 Desulfotignum sp. | reverse complement strand
CTTGGTACTTTTCACCCCGATGATGTAATCATCATATACCATCACCTTTTCAATTTCCCGGGAATAATAGTCATTATACCAGGGGGCAATGATATGTTCAGACCGCATGAATGTCAGGGTATAGGCAAAATCCCAGCCTGTCACCGGCCGGCCGTCTGACCATCTGGCATCCGGGTCCAGTTTGAAATACATGGTTTTTTTATCCGGGTCAAATGCCCAGTGGGTGGCCAGTTCCGGAATGATATTTTTTGTGTTGGGGTGGATATTGATCAACGACAGCTGGTTGTCTAAAATAGCAGACCGAAAACTGCCGTTGGAGTCAGGTCCCACCACCCGGAAGGTCATGGGAAAACTGGACAGGGCAGCCCGGAAAAGCCCGCCTTTTTCCGCTTCAGGTGATGCAAACACAGGGTCTGTGGTGTTGGTCATCCACTGGATGTTCTCCGGCAGCACTTCATATGTGCGCTCCGCCGGAAAAGGTGTATGAGCAGCGCCTTCATCAAATGTGCTATTTTTTTTCCCAGCCCCTGTTTTTGCGGTCTGTGAATCCCCGCATCCAGGGCTGGTGATCAGTATCATCAGAAACAGCAACAGAATGCGCAGAATATTATGACTGAGCATGGCTTTTCCAGCGGTCCATGACCGACATGCGCTGTTCATCTGTTTTTGCTTATATATCTGATGTGACATAAGAACAAATCATATCAGATTCCAATCCCTTGTTACAATAATTCTTTTTGATATCTCACACATGAGCTTTGTCTTGACACATGGGGGCTTGCCGTCCTATTTTGTGAAAATATATTTTGGGTGCACCTGGCCCGCAAAACCAAGGAACCGGACGTTTTATGGATATCGCCTCATTCATCGGTATAGTTTCAGGTTTTTCTCTGATCATTTCAGCCATTTTTCTCGGGGGAGAACTGCACAATTTTGTCAACATCCCGGGTCTTATGATCGTTTTCGGCGGCACCATCGCCACCACCCTCATCACCTTTCAGTTCAGGGATGTGGTTGCCGCATTCAAGGCAGCCTATTTCGTTTTCTCCAAGGACAAGGAGGATCCCAATGATGCCGTGGCCACCATGATTCAGCTCAGCCATATGAGCCGCCGCCAGGGATTGATGCATCTGGGCAAAATCAAGACCAGCTCCGCGTTTTTAAAAAAAGCCTGCGGCCTGCTGGCGGACGGATCGTCTGAAGATATCATACGGGCGGCGTTGACAACGGAAATCCAGTCTCTGCAGATGCGCCATTTCATTGTCCAGGATGTGTTCCGCAAAATGGGCATATATGCCCCGGCCTTCGGGATGCTGGGAACCCTCATCGGCCTGGTCCAGATGCTGAGCCAGCTCCAGGACCCTTCCAATATCGGACCTGCCATGGCAACCGCCCTGTTGACCACTTTTTACGGCTCTTTGCTGTCCACCCTGTTTTTTTTGCCCATTGCCGGCAAGCTCCGGTCCAGAACCGTCATTGAAATCATCAACCTGGAAATCATGCGCGAAGGCGCTATTTCCATTATCAACAACAACAACCCGGTGATCATTTATGAAAAACTGTCCAGCTTCATATCCACCAGGCTGCGCAAACCCATGGAAAAAATAAACAAAAAAGCATGAGAGACACCCAGTACCATAACTATTTCATCACCTATGATGATGATGCCACCTGGCTGGTCACCTATGCAGACATGATGACCCTGCTGCTGGTGTTTTTTATTCTGCTTTACACCCTTTCCGCCTTTGAAAAGCAAAAAGTGGAAGCTGTCATGGAAACGGTAAAAAATGAGATCCAGCAGGAAAAAGCCCCGGAAGATATCATGGCATTGCTGGCATTTTCACAGTTACCGGACAAAAAAATCAGTATCGAGGATGTCACAGGGCTTACCCTGCGCAAAAAATCCTTTTTCAAGGATATGAACCGCCTTGCCAGAAATTCCGACCAGGCCGGGCAACTGGAAACCTTTGCCCTTGGCGGAAAAATTATCTTCAGGGTGTCGGGAGAGGTGTTGTTCGCATCCGGATCAGCCGCCCTCAAACCCGGGGCCCTGCCCCTTTTTGACCGCATGGTCGCTGTTTTTGAGGACTATCCGGACTTTACCATCAACATCAAGGGGCACACAGACGATGTTCCCATTGCCACGCCGGCATTTCCCTCCAACTGGGAACTGTCCGCCATACGGGCCACCACAGTCCTCAAATATCTGGTGTCCAAAGGAATTGCGCCCCAGCGGCTGACCGCCACCGGGTACGGGAAAATCATGCCCCTGCTGCCCAACACCACGGATGCCAACAGGGCTGCTAACAGGAGGGTTGAATTTGTTCTGGAAAAAAGCGAAACCCGGATCTGAGCAGCTGAAGGATCCAGACATCCTGGACACCCATGACTGTGAAAACCAGCGGGAGGCCTTCCGCTATGTGTTTGACGAAAAAGAACGCATAACTGTCCGGTTTCTGGGCAAAACAGTTTCGGTTACGGATATCAGCGCAGGCGGCATCTCCTTTATCAACAAAGGGTTCTCCCGGTATGATGCAGATCACATCCAGCTGGATCTGGATATTCCCAATTTCCGGGGCAGCACCGAGTTTTTTGCCCGGGTGCGCATCCTTTTCATCAGCCGGGACCAGGTCTGCCACTGCATATTTGAAAACTGCACCATAGAACAGTATGAGATGCTGCACAAATATGTGCTGGAACTGCAGAAAAAAAGATTGAGAAACAGACCCCATGATCCTGCACATTGACATGGACGCTTTTTTTGCTTCTGTTGAACAGCGGGACAAGCCGGAACTGAAAAACATGCCTGTGGTGATATGCGGCGATTCACAGCGGGCAGTGGTGTCCACGGCAAGCTATGAAGCCAGGCAATTCGGTATCCATTCTGCCATGCCCCTGTTCCAGGCCAGACAGCGCTGCAGACACCTGGTGGTGGTACCGGTGGACATGGAAAAATATGCCCGGGTTTCCCGGCAGATCATGGCCGTGATATCACAGTTTTCCCCATTGGTGGAACCGGTATCCATTGATGAGGCATATGCAGACGTTACCGGGTGCAGGACCCTGTTCGGACCGCCTGAAGCCATTGCCATGCAGATCAAACAAAAAATTTTGACAGACCTGTCTTTGACCTGCTCCATCGGCATTGCACCGGTGAAATTTCTGGCCAAAATCGCTTCCGACATGCACAAGCCCGACGGACTGACCCATATTTCCAGAGAGCAGATGCCGGCCGTGCTCAAGGACCTGTCCATAGAAAAAATTCCCGGGGTGGGCACCCGGGCCATGAAACAGATGGGTGTTTTAAACATCCGCACCTTAGGGGATGTTCAGCGGTTTGATGCACAATTTTTGTCCAGAAAACTGGGGAAATTCGGTGTGCGGCTGTTTCAGCTTTCCTGCGGCATTGATGACTCCAGGGTGCAGACCCGGGCCCTGCGCAAATCCATCTCCAGTGAAACCACCCTGACAGCGGATATTGCTGACTTCCATGAAGCCAAAGATATCCTGCTGGCCCATTCCAGGCGGGTGGGAAGGGATCTGAGAAAAAAGGACCTGGTCTGCCGCAGTGTGGCCATCAAAATCAAGTTTTCCGATTTCACGCTCATCACCAGGTCCCGGAAAATTGATGAACCCATCTGCTCTGGAGAGGCAATTTTTCACCTGGCATTGTCCCTGTTTGAACAGGTGCCTTTGAAAAAAAGAATCCGGTTGCTGGGGGTGGGTGTTTCCCATCTGCAATCTGCAGATGCACCGGTCCAGATGGCGCTGATCCCGCCGGCCGGACACAGGCGCAAAAAACAATGGGAATCTGTGGACCGGGCTGTGGACAGGATTTTTGAAAAATTCGGCCGGGACATGGTGGCACCGGCTGTGTTAAAACCATTGACCACAAAACCCTTGGCCAAAGGAGGCAAAATGACACAGGCACAAACCATGAAAGCCTTGATTTCCGGAAAGGTCCAGGGGGTGTTCTTCCGCATGGAAACCCTTAAAGCCGCACAGAAAACCGGGGTCACCGGGTATGTCAGAAACCGGGCTGACGGATCTGTGGAAGCCGTGTTTCAGGGAACACCCGACCAGGTGGCACAGATGCAAAAATGGTGTCACACAGGCGCCCCTGCCTCCCGGGTGGACCGGGTTGTCACGGAACACATGCCGTCAGCGCCTGATTTCAGCACCTTTGAAATACGGTATTGAGGGTGCTCGGCTTTTTCAGGCAGGTTTTCAAGGCAGCGGAGTGGATGTCTGCTGCCACGTGCACAGGACTCTTGCCGTAGAGGGGATCCCACCCGGCCGGATTGGCGGAACAGAAAAACTGGACCTCCAGGCCGAACCGGGTCATGGCCTCTTTCAGGGGCAGGCCTGCCACTTTCTTTGCTGCCAGCCAGGTGGCGCCGCAGGGCGCACCGCGCAGTACCCGGATCTCAGCAATACAATCATCGGCAATATCCACCGCAATTTTCGGGGCGCCGAATATTTTGCCGTAATCCCCGAGGGCTGTGTGATCTGCCAGGGTGCAGCAGGTGGGCGGGCAGATGGCATTGCCGCATTGGATTTTTTTGCCTGAAGCCACCAGGGGTATCCCCAGTTTTTCGCACAGCAGGCTTACATCTTCAGACAGGTCATGGTGTTTGAGGTAATCCAGAACCAGATCCGCATGAATAACCTTTGGCAGGTATGGGGAGGTATCATCCAAAACCTGGGGCAGGTCCGGTTCAATGTCAAAAATCCGGATGCAAAACTGCTGGTCCCCGAACTGGTTGATACCCGCAATCTTGGTATTTCCGGATCCGTTCTGCTGAAAAACTGCAATGGTCTGCATGATTTAAAATCCCATATCTTCATTAACCAGAATAATCTTGATCCGTTTTTTGACAAATGATTTTTCTATGATTGTCCAGTAGTTGCAGATCCGGTCCGGACTGGCACATTCCTGGCAGATGCCGGTGGCGGCACACGGGGTTTTCTTGTCCAGGTTCATGGTGTTCACGGGGGCGGCATA
>JAABTU010000167.1 GCA_011389715.1 Desulfotignum sp. | reverse complement strand
GTTGCCAGTTAGAAAGATGCTCAGATTATCAGTCACGCCCTTTTTATCCAGGAAGATCAGCAAATCCTTGGCACACTCCAGATTTGCAGACACATCACTATGTCCCGGAGTTTTCGTGTCTTCAATATCCAGGCAAATCCAATACGAAAAATCGCTTCTGGTAAGTGTTACCCGACTATGGAGGTAGACGGCATCCAGACCTTCAACAAAGCGGTTTCTCGATAATCCATGGGCAGCATCTTCAACCCCATGGGGAATGACAAGATCACGCCATGTCGATTTCCTGGCAGCGTTATATGTCTTGAACGCTACTGTCGGCACCCGTTTCCCTCGGCCTGCTTAACAGTTTTATATGCGACCACGGCCATTGTCAGGCTTCCACAATACCAACAATTTCACGCCATGCTTTTTCAGGCCAGAGCAACCGGCGATTTGGGAGTTTGACGGGGCGGACACCCATGTAATGACCGTTCACGCATAAGCCTCGCCGGACCGTGGCGGGCTCAACTCGCAACAGCCCGGCAAACTCTTTTGTTGTCATAAGAGCTTCCGCCTGTCCGGCATTAATAATACGATCCGGGGTTTCATCTTTTGATCTTCGTTCTAAAACTGGATTTTCCATTTTCGCGCCTCCTTCTTTTCATTTGGAATCAATCTAAAACGATTGACTCTCTAAAGAGGGGGGGGTGACATGAGGTGTCAACGATTGACATAAAGTGTCAACGCAAAAAAAAACCTGCCTTTTATGAAAAAAAGCAGGTTGTCAGGGTGGTATTTACTATGAATTGATAAGGATTATTATTCAATAACTTCCCAATTCCATTGGGGCTTTCCTTTAGGTACCGTGTATTGGATACTACCATCTGTTGATTCTAAATACTGTTTGAAATGTTCGTATAGTTTGGTATGGTTCTTTTCCTTGAGCTGCTTAAAAAATCTACGCTTATATTGACTGACGCGGTTTTTCGCTATTTTGTAGCTTTCGGCCATATCTGTACTTGACTGATGTTTTGGTTTTTTGAATATTAAATCCCCGCCACGCTCCATGATCAGGAGTCCATACGCGTCTAAAACATGTGCTTTCCAGAGTTTCCAATTTTCTTCTTCTCTGCCCATGTCACTACGGTACTTCTGGTAAACTCTGTCGGAGTTGTTTCGCATCTTGTCTATCTGCTCATCTGTGCGCTCCATCTCTATTTTCCCTCCCTGGTAGTACAAATTATCCACAAAGTCGCTCTTGTCTTCCGCACTCTCTGCATCTTTAAAGTTTTTTGTCACAGTAGGGCCGTCTGAAATAGTCCCTCCAGCCACAAGGTGACAAAGCAGGGTATACTTGAAGGGCACTTCGGGCTGTTTAATAAGAGGGATCATGTACCGCACAGGCATATCATCTATAATACTGTACCGGCGACCCTTAAAGTCGATCTCCCACATAGAGCCAGTAAACCGGAATTGCCACTTATTGGGATCTATTACCCCTGGTGAAGTTGTGTCTTTGGTTAAGGTTTCCGGAGCTTGATATTCTGAAGTCGGCTCTACATTGCTATCGGTTGGGCTGGCTGTGTAAAATACATTCTGCTGGTTAATAATGAGATTCGTTGTGGCATGCAGGACATGGTCGTTTGATTGACAAGACTCCTCAGTCCCTTTACAAGGCTTGACATCGCATTCATGGTAAAGGAACATCAAAAATGAAGGGAGTGTCTTGTCTTCCAATATTCCTTTCAACAACGGGTGAAAAATTTCTTTCAATTCATCTATACTTACATTCCTTTTCGTATCTGGCATATCGGCTGCCAGAAAACCCATGACATCTTTTATATCTTCGGGCTCATAGTCAGACGTATGGAAATGGAACAAAATATTATTCCATATTGAGTTCAAATCTCCCTGAGCAATGCAGGATGGTTCAGGGAAATATTCATATTGAAGATCTGAAGCCGAATTGAAATGCAGATCGACAATCGGCTTGATATGAATATCCCAAAGATTTCTTTCAAGGACTTCATCACGTGAATCGAAAATTACTGTCTGATCTCCCAGATATTCTTTTCTGTTTTTGTCCGACAAAGAAATTGCCATGTTATCATCAATGGATGTCCCTTGGTCTTTTTCATCCTGAACTTTTCTTCCATTTTTTTCGGAGGTGATTCCGGGCAGTCTTTCATTTTTGGTATCCTTTATTGGTATAGCTGTTTGGTGGTTTTCTTTAGCTCGGGAAATATTTTCTGCTTTATACAATTCAATGCCGGTATCCTGCCAAACATCACAACCAACGACGGCTCCAGAATATAAAAGAACAAAACGCCACTCTTTCTGCCAATCTTCAGGTGGCTGACTCAGGTAAACATTTTCAAAGCTCTCATAGAACAAAATCGAACCGGAACCGCGTTCCTGAGTTGCAGAGAACAGGCTGTGATATGGTGAAAACCCATCACCAGATATCTTGTCAAGGATCTCCGCTGCCGTATCCTGAATTGACAGATCATCGCTGGTGCAGTCAGGGCAGTGAAACACAACAGCATATTTGTGGTCCTTAACAGGATTGTGCAGCACCTCTTTTAATGGGATGGATAATCCCATGGGGTGCATCGTGATCCGGTCGATCAGTACCCCCTTTTCGTGGTAATCGTTGCCCCAGCGGGAGGCTATGCTGCGCAAAAAGGGAATGTCAAGTGCATGGAATGAACATGGCTTGATTTGCTCCGGGATTATGTTTTTTTGTCCGGGGATTGCTAACCGTGCTATATCATACAAGACAACAGCTGACTCATCTGTACGCATGCTCGCCGGCATCTCGATGCCCCCGCCGCCTGGTGCTGTGCAATGGGGTAAAAACACCCATTCAGCCGTAAATTTCTTCGGTATGGCCGACTTGTATGCTTCCTTGATATCATTCACTGCAAAGGCTGGAAGATCAACACGTGCCGCTGCCATATGACTTGTAAATCTAAAAACGAAATCGTTAATGGCTATGTAAGGACAGTATAGTGGATAATTCTTTGAGCTCATTATTTCCGTGGCTGCTTCCCCTGGGCAAAGAATCTCAAAAATCATTGCATATCTTAGCGGGGTTATGTGATGGTTGTCAGATTCTTTCTCCGCAAACCGTTGCAATAGAAAGATGTTCGTCCGATAGTGATAAAGCGTAATTTTAGAAATGGTGACTTCTGAATCTTTTTTTATATCCTTCGCCCATTGCCCGGCAGCGGTTTTCAGTTTGAAGGTATCGAGATTTTGAAATTCCATATACAGCCCCCACTTTGCCCCATTGAGATTGTGATCCCAGCCAGGGCCACCTTGGGGCAAGTGGTGGCTGTTTGGTGATCAGCCTATGGCCGGGAAACTGATTTATTCTCCCACAACTTTCAATCCCTTCTGGCCGGATTCCGGTTGAGCAATGCCGGCCTGATCCAGGATGAATTTTTCAATTTTGGTGTGCCACATCCGCAGCAGGTCCAGCGGTCGCCGCCTGTAATGTTTTTCGGCAATGGCTGAAGGCTTGTGACCCATGATCTGCGCAACAACTCCAACCGGGCATTCCACCCATTCTGACAGGGTGCCAAATGATCGCCTCAAGCCATGGATGGTTAAATGAGGTATTCCCGCTTTTTCCAGAGATTTCTTGTGGGGCCTCGTAGGGTCTTCGATCCGGCCGGACTTACTCGTTGGACTTGAAAAAACCCACTTATTCCGCCTGGGCAGGGCATGAAGTACCTGGGCCAGATACGGGGTCAATGGAATGGTCCTAGTGCCCTCCACTTTGTCGTGGATCTCAATGCTGTTCCACTGGAAATCAATCTGTTGCCAGGTCAACGCCATCAGCTCGCCACGCCTTGCCCCGGTCAATAAAAGCCCCTGAAGGTATGCCGCCATCTGTGGGGATTGAGTCTTTACTCCGTCAAACCATGGTTTGATTTGTTCTTTTTGCAGACAATCGTCCCGGTGCTGCATTTTCGGGATATAATTCTTTTTCAAATGACCGTTACAGGCTGCTATATCTGCAATGCCCTTGTACTCTTCTTGTGCTTCACACCAGTTAAGAAAAGCCCGCAGCAGGGCAAATGCCAGACGGATCTGTGCCGGTCTGGTCGGTGTCTCTTTTTTTAACCATGCTTCCGTTTTTTTTGTCGTTATCTCTGACAGATTCAAGTCCATGAATCCCGCCAAGGGTCCGGGCTTGATTTTCTTTTTCCCTCGTTTGGTATTTTGTCCGCCTGGTTGGGACAATTTAAAGTGTGACTGCAGATGTCGCTCCCCCCAATGGTCACGACGCGCTTCAATGTATATATCCCACGCCATTTTGACAGTCACAGCCTGCCGTTTCTCTTCGGCTTTACGTCGCTCGATCTCTGCCAGCTTTTCCTGTTTGGCTTCCCTGGGATCAATGCCCTGGTCAACCATGCCCTGAATCCGCCGAGCCTCCTCTCTGGCATCGTCCAGGGTCCATGTTGAAACGTCACCAATCTTGAACCGCAATGTTTTGTTGTTCAGCCTGCCCTGGTAAATGAAAACCTTGGCCCCAGGTGTCGCCCTCAACCCCAGCCCTTTAGTATCAGAATCGTACAAAAAAACCGGCTTTTTTCCGGTGCATGAAAAACTCTGAACCCTGCCGTTAGTGAATTTCACTGTCATGACAATCCCCTTTTCTGTGTACTTGCTATGTACTCAAATTCATACCATATTGATCAATTTAAATCAATATTTAAATTTCAGAGTATTTGTCAAAAGCCTTGATTTCAGAGGATTTTTTGAATTTTCAGAACGTGCTTCAATGTCTTTCAATGTCTTTTTGTGTGATTCGTAATCAGCAAGTCAGCAGTTCGAGTCTGCTCGCCGGCTCCAGAAAAATCAAGGGTTTTCAGCTTTTAGTTGGGAAGCCGGTTTTGTTTTTGTCCACCTATTGTCCACCATTATTAAATTGTCCACCGCCTGTCCACTGCCTGTCCACCAGGATTTCAAGGACACCTTTTAATCAGGCTGTGTTGTGCCTACCCCCCCCCCCCCCGATCATCCCTTCATGATTCCAAAGC
>JAABTU010000177.1 GCA_011389715.1 Desulfotignum sp. | reverse complement strand
GGCCCTGGCAGACCAGGTGCTTTTTCAGGCGGCACAGATGGTATCCCGGGACGATATGGCCCGGTTCCGTATGCCCGAAGGGAAGGCCTGCCCCCCAACAGACATGGATATCCGGATCATGTCCCGTGTGCCATGGGATAAACAGCGGATCACCGCCTATGAAACCCTGTTTGCCCCCCATGCCCCAAAGGTGGCAAAGGCATTGGCCAACTACCATTTCAACCCGGATTTGTTCAAGATTCAGCAATAAGGAGACTGTTTTCATGACAACCATTCTGCTGCTCACCGGTCCGGCAGGCGATGCCCAGGGCTGGGGTGATCTCGGGGTGACCAAAAGCATGTGCCGGGCCATAAAAGACAGCGGTCTTGACAGCCGCATCGCGTTTGTGTCAAGCATGGAAGCGTTTTTTGCCGCCATGGAAGCCGGCGGGTTTGATATGGTCTGGAGCGCCCTTTACCATATCTCGGACAAAAGCGATATCATCGGCACGGGCACCGGCCAGTGGCTGGCAGACTATTTTGATGCCCACGCCATTCCCTGCATCGGCCCGGACAGCGCCACCATGAAACGTCTCATCGACAAGACCGCCACCCATGAGATGCTGGCAGCACAGGGCATCCGGGTGCCGTTTCATACCGAGATTTCTCCGAGGCAGGCTTTGCCGGACGTCAGGTTCCCCGCATTTGTCAAACCCAGTTGTGAGTCCCGGTCCGTGGGCATCAGTGATGATTCCGTGGTCCATACCCTGGAAGCGCTGGCCCGGCAGGTGGCCTATATCCACAACAATTTTGACCAGCCCGCCCTGGTGGAAGAATACCTTCCCGGCGATGAGTACACCGTGCTCATGCTGGGCAACGGAAGACTGCAGAAATTTCTGCCCGGCCGGGTGGAGGTGGACCCGCAGCTTTTTGGCAAATACCCCATTCTGCGCAGCGACCTGCGGGGCGTGGGCGTCACCCGGATCAAGCGGGCCGGAAAAATGGGGAACCAGGCAGTTGCCCTGTGCAAAATCGCTGTGGAAGCCTTACACTGCCTGGACCATGTGCGGGTGGACATGCGAATGGATGCACAAGGGGATCTGAAAATCATCGAAGCCAACGGCATCCCCGGCCTCAAGCCGGTGAAAAGCTGGAGCCCCCAGCTCTTTACCCTTTACCACGCCACCGGCAAAGGACCGGACCGGGACTATCAGGAACTGCTCCACTGCATTGTGTCTTCCGCTCTGGAACGGTATGGCCTGGTATGAAAACAGCCTTTCAGAAAATAAAATAATTTATGCCCATCCCATTACAGTTTTATGGTATATTCTTAAAATAGACATGATTTCTGGAGGCACTTATGACACAGACATTTCAGCCTGGCGATGCCCTGATCGTAGTGGATGTACAAAATGATTTCTGCCCGGGCGGGGCGTTGCCCATAGAAAACGCAGATGTTGTCATTCCTGTTTTGAACCGCTGGATTGCCGATGCCGCCGCCGGCGTGCCTGTGTTTGCATCCCGGGACTGGCATCCGGCAGGGCATGTGAGTTTTGCAGAAAGCGGCGGGCCTTGGCCTCCCCACTGTATCCAGGACAGCGAGGGTGCAAGGTTCCACCCGGACCTTGCATTGCCGGATACCGCTGTCATCGTAACCAAGGGGGTACGATTTGACCAGGACCAGAACTCCGCCTTTGACCAGACCGGGCTTGACGTAAGGCTGCGTGACGAGGGTATTAGCCGCGTGTTCATCGGCGGGCTTGCCGAGGATGTGTGTGTGCTGGCAACCGCCCTTGATGCCCGCAAAAAAGGATTTTCGGTAACGCTTATTGCAGATGCCACCCGCCCGGTTACCCCGAAAGGGGGAAAAGAAGCCCGAAAAAAGATGCAGAATGCCGGCATAACTTTTATTGAAGGAGAATAAACCCGTGACAGAAAAAGCATTTCAGGATTATTATTCAGAAGAATTCAGCCACTGCTACGGCTGCGGCCGCAAAAATGAATATGGTCATCAGATTAAAAGTTATTGGAATGGAGAAGAAAGTGTGGCTGTTTTTCAACCCGAACCCTATCACATAGCCATTCCCGGATTTGTATACGGCGGACTGATCGCCTCTCTCATGGACTGCCACGGTACCGGCACGGCAGCGGCCGCCACTTACAGAGAACAAGGGCGGGCCATGGACAGCGAACCTCCCCTGCGTTTTGTCACCGCTTCTTTAAAGGTGGATTTTCTGGCCCCCACCCCTTTAGGTGTTCCCCTGGAAATCCGGGCTACGGTATCACAAATCACCCCCAAAAAAGTGGTGGTGGATGAAAAGGTGACTGCCAACGGCAAAATCTGCGCCACCGGCCAGGTCATTGCCGTTAAAATGCCGGATTCCATGCTGGCAGGCAAAGAATAGCAGTCCAGATAACTTCAAAACTACGTTCACCCATATCAAAGGAGATATAGCATGTCCCAGGAAACACCGCCTGTTCAAGGCAAGGATGTTGTACTTTTTACGTTCAGGGGAGATCCCATGTGCTTTATCCATGTACTGCTCAACGGTATTGACCTGCATGAAAGGGGAAGACAAGGCTTGATTGTGCTGGAAGGTGATGCCGTCACCCTGGTGGAAAAAATGGCGGAACCGGGCCATTTTTTATCCAAACCCTTTCAAAAGGCCAAATCTCTTGGGATCATCCACGGGGCCTGCAAAGCATGCAGCGCCAAACTCAAGGCCACCGAAGCCGTGGAAAAAGAAAACATCCCCCTGATCGGGGATATGGCCGGTCACCCTGCCATGGGTGAATTTCTGGCAAATGGCTATGAAATTATTACCTTCTAGCTGACATATCTGATTACCCATTTCAATCAAGGCTGATGTTTTTCATGCCAGTATCCAGTAAATATTTTTTACGCCTTTGCATACCTGCACTGATATTATTTATTTTGTGCGGGTATCTGCCTGCAGGGTATGCAGATACCAGGCCTTTTTTAAAACTCACTGAACAGGAAAAAGCATTTGTTGCAGACCATCCAATCATCCGGGTGAGTAATGAAATGGACTGGCCCCCCTTTGATTTTGCCGTGGGGGACCAACCCTTCGGACTCAGCATCGACCTGATGGACATGCTGTCATCCCGGCTTGGAATAACTTTTAAATACATAAATGGATACCGGTGGAATGAACTGCTCAAGATGTTCAAAAACAAAGAGCTGGATGTGCTGCAATCCGCTTATATGAGCCGGGAACGCTGGCAGTTCGGCCTGTTCACCCGGCCATACTATAAGGATAAAACCGTCTTTGTTGTGCCTGCCCATGCACCCGGCATCCTGGATATTGCCGACCTGACCGGAAAAATCATTGCCGTTCCCAAGGGATGGGCATATGAAACATACCTGTCCGACAACCATCCGGACATCAATCTGCTGACGGTTAAAAATATCGAGGAGGCATTTGCTGCGGTATCCAATGGAAAAGCTGATGCCGCCATTGAACTGTCAGCAGTTGCACGGTACCTGATCAAAAAAAATTTCATGGCCGGACTGAAAGTGTCCGGCTGGTTCAGCCAGTATGACAACAACGACCAGAAGTCTTTGCACATCATGGTCAGAAAAGACTGGCCCGTCCTGCACCAGATGCTTGAAAAAGCCCTTTTGACAATTACACCCGGTGATATAACGGCCCTTGAGCACAAATGGCTGGGGGAAAGCAGGGCCTCTTTTGTTCCGAAACTGCAACTTACCCGTCAAGAGAGAACCTTTCTTGAAACCCACCCGAAAATCCGGGTGGCAAATGAGCTGGATTGGCCCCCGTTTGATTTTACTCAAAATGGCGATCCGGCCGGTTTTGCCATTGATTATATCAAGCTGCTTGCCGATATCATCGGTGTTGAACTGGCGTTCATCAATGGGTACACCTGGTCGGAACTTCTGGAAAAAGGCCGCCAAAAAGAGATCGATCTGTTTCCGGGGTTATGGAAAAGTGCGGACAGAGAAACATTTTTATCTTTTACCAGTCCCTATATCCAGCTGATCAACGTTCTTGTCACCAGAAAAAACATGCCCCGGGTTGATTCCCTGGCTGACATGAAAAATAAAAAAATTGCCGTGCCTGCAGGATACACCCTGACGCAAATTGTCATGAAACAATACCCCGGTTATGAGTACATACTGGTAAAAAATCCCGCCGAGGGGTTAAAGCAGGTTTCCCTGGGAAAAGCAGACGGATTTATCGGGTCTCTGGGCATCATCAATTACATCATCAAAAAACAGTTTCTCAACAATGTGCATGTGGCTGCTGAAATCACACTGAACAGGGACCTGCCCCTTTACATGGCTGTCAGAAAGGACTTGGCCCTGCTGGCAGGCATCCTTGATAAAGCCATGGAACAGGTTGACTCCCGCCAGTATGATGCCATTGTGAACAAGTGGATCGGCAGCATGGAACAGACCGGTGACATGGTCACGCTGACCCGGGCGGAAAAAGTCTATCTGGCCGGGAAAACCCACATATCCATGTGTGTGCAGGCAGATTTTCACCCTTTTGAGGGCATAGATGCAAACGGAAACCATCAGGGGATTCTTGCCGATTTCTATGATCTTGTGGGCAGAAAAATCGGGGTGCCTGTTCAGGCTGTTAAAACCGTTTCTACCGATGAAGCTGCCACCCATATCAAAACAGGTGCCTGCGATATTGTTTCCATGGTGACCGGAAAAGATATGGATGCAGACCTGGTAACCCCCACCACATCCTATACTGTATACCCGCTTGTCATTGCAACAGACAGCAAGGCCCTGTATATAAATGCCATTGAAACCATTGCTGAAAAACCCATCGGCATCAGCAGAACCGCCCCTTTTTTCCATGATATGACAACCCGGTACCCTGAAATCAATTTCATCGCTGTGGACACGGTTGAAAAAGGGCTTGCCGCTGTTCAGAACGGATCACTTTTCGCCCTGGTGGACACGGCCCCTAAAATCGGTTTTCATATCCAGGAAAAAGAGATGGTTGACCTGAAAATATCAGGAGAACTCCCCCACCAAATCAGTTTCCGGACTGGTATCTCCAAAAACGATCCCCTGCTGCACCCCATTTTTGAGAAAGCCATACAATCCCTGACCAATGAAGAAAAAAAACGTATTTTTCAAACCTGGATGACCCTTAAATATGAGCAGGGGTTTGATTACAGCCTGTTATGGAAAATACTGCTGGTCATGGGTATCGTCGGCTTTTTCGCCCTGTACCGCCATATATCGGTTTCCCGGTATAATACCCGGCTTGCCGCACTGAACAAAGAATTGACATCCGCCAATAAAAAACTGGAGACCATATCCTATCTGGACGGGCTTACCGGCATTCCCAACCGGAGAAAATTTGACACGGTTCTGGGAAATGAGTGGAAACGGTGTGAAAGAACCGGACAGATGCTGACCCTGATGATGCTGGACATCGACTTTTTCAAACCCTTCAATGACCGGTACGGCCATCTCCAGGGAGATGACTGTCTGAAAACCGTGGCTAAAACCATTGAAAGTTTGCTGGGCAGGCCCGGTGATTTTGCGGGCCGTTACGGGGGAGAAGAGTTTGCCATTGTGCTTCCGGATACTGACGGGGCCGGGGCCGAACAGCTGGCCAAGATTATGCTAACCCGGATTCAGGAACTCAAAATCCCCAACCAGGATTCCGGGGTGTGCCCGTTTTTGACCGTGAGCATCGGCGGCATTTCAGCGGTGCCGAACCGGGCCATTCCCGGCACCTGGTTTCTGAACAAAGCAGACCAGCTGCTCTACCGGGCAAAAAAGAGGGGAAGAAACCGATACTGCCTGGAGAAATTGTAAAACATACCCATGTGCCTGATTGTTTTTGCATACAACATCCATCCTGCATATCCCCTTATTATCGGTGCCAACCGGGATGAATTCTTTGATCGGTCCACAGCCCCCCTGGCCTGGTGGGAAGACCATCCCCATGTGCTTGCCGGAAGAGACCTGCAGGCTGGCGGGACATGGATGGGCATCACAGATACCGGGCGATTTGCCGCCATCACCAATTTTCGTGATCCGTCCCAGGCAAAGCAAAAAGCCCCGTCCAGGGGGGCGCTGGTGGGTGATTTTCTGTGTTCATACACACCTGCACTCACATATCTTGAACAAATCCGGCAATCAGCTGAAGCATACAATGGTTTTAACCTGATCGTGAAGGACGGGTCCGGGCTCTTTTACTATGCCAATTATCAGGACCGTATCCAGCCGCTTAGTGCAGGGGTCTATGGCCTGAGCAACCACCTGCTGGACACTGACTGGCCCAAGGTGAAAAAAGCCAGAAAAGGGCTCACATCCCTCATGAAACAGGACCTGGTGAATGAAGAGGCAATTTTCACCCTCCTGGCAGACCAACAGCCGGCACCGGACGCGCTGCTACCGGATACCGGCATCAACCCGGCATGGGAGCGCCTTTTGTCATCTGTTTTTATCCGTTCCAAAACCTACGGCACCCGTTCATCTTCGGTGATCCTCATGGAAAAAAACAAACAGATACGGTTTTCCGAGCGCACCTTTGACGCTTCCGGGTACTGCAGCCGGATATCTGAAACCGTCATCCTTTGAAAAATCAGTCGGATCCGCCTGCCTCCAGGGTCTTTTCCAGTGCATGAACATGGGTGACCGGGATGGCATAGGTGATGCCGGTGGGATCTTTTAACACATGCTCTTTTTTGCCTTTGACAAAAACCATATTGATTACCCCCACCACCTGGCCTGTGGCGATTCTGTAAACCGGGCTGCCGCTGTTTCCCGGATAGGCCACCGCATCAAGCTGATAAATGTCAAACGGGGTCTTCAGGTGTCTGATGATCTCCCCGTCAATAATCTGCGCACTGGGGCTCGGCAGAATCATGGGGGCTATGGCCGAGACGATGCCGGTATGGGTGGTGGGGTTCAGCCCCAGGATGAACCCGATGGGATACCCGGTGAAGGCAACGGCATGCCCCTCCTCTATCTGGGCATTTTGGGCCAGCAAAAGGGGCGGCAGTCTGTTTTCTTCAATCTGCAAAAGGCTCAAATCATGAAAGCCGTCTTCTGCAAGCACGGTGGCCTTTATGCCTCTGTCAGGCAGGTCTTCATGAAATATCCGCAGATGAAAGAGCCTGTCGTTTTCCCTGATGCTGTCAATCACATGTTTGCTGGTGACAATCCTGGTCCCGTCCCCTGTGGCAAACCCGGTGCCGGAAAACCGTACCGCCGGCTTGTCATTGAAGTAATAGGTGCCGATGGCAACCACACCGGTTTTGACCTGCTGAATCAACCCGGAAAGCTGTCTGTCTTTTTCCACCAAAACTGTCTGCCCTGCAGCCCTGCCCGAAGGAAAGCAGGCATTAATGAGAAACCAGAACAAAATACACCAGCAGATCCGGCCGATACCGGCCCCGGTGAGCACTTCTGCCCGGCCCTGAAAATCGATCATCCTGCCTCCCCTATCTGTAAATATTTCATGAAAATTCTGTCATGTTGTATTATACTTTTTCCAAAGAGGCAATGGCGGTAACCACTCCGCAGCCCCAAAACCCCCAAATCCCAGAGGTAGATGAATGCAAAACAAAACAGAAGATATCGAAATTCGTTGGGCGAAGCAACTGCAGAAAGAACATCGCAGAATCTGTTACCAACAAAGCGCTTCACTGCCCACGCCGGTAATCAGCATCGTTGCTGGTAAAAACCGATTGGGATATTGGACCCCGGACAATCAAACAATTTCCATTTCCAGGCATTTGATAGAAAACAACCCCTGGGAGACCGTTCTGGAAATATTAAAACATGAAATGGCCCATCAATATGTGAGTGCATACTTTGATAATGCAGACTGTCATGGAAAAACTTTCAAAACTGCCTGTGAAATACTGGGGGTGCACCCGTGTTTTGCAGGAAGCGGCAGCCATCAAAAGGAACATTTGGCGGCCTTTATGGGTACCTTGCCGGAAAAGGCGCAAACCATGTTACGGCGGGTGGAAAAATTGCTGGCATTGGGACAGTCAAGTGTTGCATCTGAAGCCCGGGCAGCATCCAGGAAAGCCAACTATTTGCTGAACAAATACAATCTGGACCTGATTGCCAAAGATGAAACCGATTCTTCAGATATCAAATATTTGTATCTTCGGACCAAGAAAAAACGCATGGACAGTATTGAAAAGCTGATCCTGAGTTTTTTGGAAGAATTTTATTTTGTAAATTGTGTGACCGCAACCATCTATGATGCCGAAACCGATGAAGAATATAAGGCCGGGGTCCTGATAGGCAAGAAAGAAGCACTGGTAGTCGCTGAATATGTTTACCGGTTTCTTTTGAATACATCGAAAGAGTTGTGGAAACATTTCCGGAAAAAACATTCCGGCCAGCGGACAGGGAAGGTGGCTTTTGATTCCGGATTCATGCAGGGCATCAGATCCAACCATGAGATGATGTTCAATGAACATAATGATGCCAAAATCAATGCAGATACGTCCCTGCCGGTTGCTGCAGTCAAAGCGTTGCGTGTCAAATGCCGTGCAGAAAACAACTTTGAAAAAACGCGGTTGTTTCCCCGGTTAAGAAAAGACCGGACATCCTTCCGGATGGATAAAAATGCTTTCTACCAGGGCATGGAACAGGGGAAAAAGACCCATATCAACCGGCCTGTTGAACATAAAAATACAGGGATTACAGCATTGTTGAATTAATTCTATGCCTTATCTGAAACACTGCCTTGACCGCAACCGCCTGTCCTTGTCTTCATCGACCGTCCGGCAGGGGTGCCGGCAGGATGATCCGGCACCCTTGTTTTTTACCGGCGTTCTGTGCAATGCCTCTATTATGCCACCGGGGTTCACCGCCCGGTCAGAGGGCGGCCTAACTGATAAATCTCCCCGCAGGTGCCAAACTCCCGGATCCGGTCAATGGCGCAGATCTCATCAAAACGTTCCTGGATCTCCTCAGCCGCAATGGGTCTCTGTGTATCACCGACACACACCCCTTTGCCGGACACCATGGCAGAGCGGGCAAACCAGCCCGCACTCATGGCAAACACCATGCCGGATACCGGGTTCTGCTGAGAACACAGATACACCACCAGGGGAACATTGAATTCCGGCCGGATCCTGCGGGCAACCTCATCAGGAAACACCCCGGCCGTCATGCCGGTATCTGCGTTGGGGGCCACCGTGTTCACCAGAATGCCGTACCGTGACACCTCCAGCTTCAGGGTGTGCATCAGCCCGATGATTCCCATTTTGGCAGCCCCGTAATTGGCTTGACCGAAATTGCCGTACATGCCGGATGTCGAGGCGGTAAACACCACCCGGCCATACTGCTGCTGCTTCATCTGCCGCACCGCCGGCTGGGTCACACAGAACGCAGCTTTGAGATGGACATTGATCACCGTATCCCATTCTTGTTCCGTCATTTTCATGAAAGTCCGGTCCCGCAGAATCCCGGCATTGTTCACCAGGATATCCAGCCGGCCGAACCGGTCCACCGCTTTCCGGACGATCTCCTGACCGCCGGCCATTGTGGCCACGGATGCGTGACTCGCCGCAGCCTGCCCCCCGGCAGCCCGGATCTCATCCACCACCGCATCAGCACAGAACTGTCCGTCCTCTCTCTGACCGATATCATTGACCACCACTGCAGCCCCCCGCCGGGCCAGTTCCAGGGCATAGGCCCGGCCAATGCCGGCCCCGGCACCGGTCACCACTGCTGCCTGGCCTGTAAAATCGATCATCCTGCCTCCTCTGCCTGTAAATATTTCATGGTAATTCTGTCATGTTGTATTATACTTTTTTCAAAGAGGCAATGGCGGTGACCACCCCGCAGCCCCAAAAACCCCAACCCGACAGGAGGCCCCACTTGGCTCAGATTCATATAAACCCGGAAAACCAAACCCCTGAAACTATCCACCTGACCGTCACAGACGATGGCTTTGATTTTTCTACCGCCAAACAGATGGCCAAAGAGATGGCTTTTGAAAAATGCGATGCCCCCATGATCCTGTCATGGAAAAACAACAAAACAGGTGAATCCTATCCCGACTATGAATGCGGCGTATCTGACCGGCCCTTCTGGATCCGGTACGCCGAAGGCAGAGGCGCCAACCTGACCATTGATTTCAATGACGGGGACTTTGTGTTCATGATTTTGAAGATGTAATCATTAGTTCAGAAAATTGCTCTGAAAAAAAATTGCAGGTGGTAAAGGGCCGCTGTTCGATCAAATCAAGAACGAAAAAAAACTTTTCAACCTGTTTTTGGGATAAAGGATTGCAATATCTGCAACAGTTAGCTCATCCTAATAGTGAACACTGGAAGATCAAATCATGGGTCCTAAGTCATATAAAAAGGTCGTATTTGGCCAAAGTGTTATATATGACCTTTTCTTCCCTTGTTTCGACCCATCCTGATCCAGTAATGCTTTCCATGTTAGAATAAATAATCGCCATTTTCAGTTTCTGGCATGATACTTGTTTATATTAAAGGTGGATAAGTATCTTTTGAAAAATTTGAAACGATGGTTTTCTGAATTCAAAATCAAGATCTACCATAAAAAATCAGTCATCCGAGAACCGTCGACAGATACAAAACAGGAAAAGAGAAAAAAATGTTTGAGGCAGAAAATGATTTAAAGGAAGCGCTACGGAACAGCGAGGCGCAGTATCGCCTTCTTTTGGAACATGCCAATGTGGGAATTTTTATCGCCCAGGACGGATACCTGAAGATCCCGAATCCGTACTTGTCACAAATTTTAGGCTACTCGCGAGCGGAACTGAAAGAACAGCCATTCAGCCTGTTCATCCATCCGGAATACCTGCCTCTGGTGAACACGCGACACCAAGAACGGCTCAGTGGCAAAACCGGTCTGCCGCAGACTTACGACTTCCGCGTCATCTCCAAGAATGGAACGATTATCTGGGTCCAGCTCAGCACGGTTCTGATACAATTGAAGGGCAGGCCCGCGACGCTGAACTTCCTTCATGACATCACCGAACGTAAGCGTATGGACGAAGCATTGCGGGAGAAAAGCAAATTTTTACAAAACATTATTGACACTACCTCTGACCTTGTTTCCGTAACAGATATGGAAGGCAACTTTAAATTCATCGGTTCTTCCCACAGTATCCTGGGATACGATCCAAATTCACTTGTCGGCAGGAACGTCATGGAACTTGTCCACCCGGATGATTACCAGGAAACTGCAGCCGCTTTTTCCGATTTCCTTACCAACAGGGAAGATGGCCGAAAGGTCGAATACAGGTATCGCCGGGCAGATGGAGACTATCTCTGGTTTGAGACTGTAGGGAAGTTCATTCTTGATGATGCCGGCAATCCAAAGGAAATCCTGTTCACATCAAGAGATTTTACGGCACGCAAAAGAGCCGAGGGAGAATTGAAACGGATTGAATGGATGCTGTCCAGGAAAACGGTTTCGGACAACGATACCCAGACAGAGCACCACGATCAGGGATATGGTGACCTGACCGGATTGAATCATGATGGCGTTATCCTGAAATCCATAGGGCACGAACGTCTGAAAAGCTTTGCCAACGACTACCTGGAATTGCTCGGGACTTCCTCCGCAATTTACGAGGTAAACGGCGACTATGCCTTCGGGATTTTTGCTTCGGGCTGGTGCCGAATGATGGACAGTGCCTCGCGTAAACTTTGCAACACCCCTGACAATGTTGAAGCGCTCAACTCCGGTCGGTGGTTGTGCCATGAATCCTGCTGGAGTGACTGCGCCAAAAAGGCCATTGCCAAGCGTGCGGAGGTGGACATCGCTTGTAATGGCGGCATTCGAATGTACGCCGTGCCCATTTATGCCGGCGGGAATGTAATTGGGGTGATCAACTTCGGGTACGGAGATCCACCGAAAGATCCTGAAAAACTCAAGATGCTGGCTGATGTCTACCATCTCAACTACGATGACCTTCTCCGCGAGGCCATGGCGTATGATTCCCGCCCTCCCTATATTATTGAGATGGCAAAAAAACGTCTCAACAGCACAGCCACGCTTATCGGTTCAATGGTTGAAACAACCCAGGCCATGGAGGCCCTGCGGAATAGCGAGGAAAAGCACCGCCGCCTCTTCGAGACCATGGCCCAAGGGGTCATTTATCAGGCAGTCGATGGAACAATCATCTCGGCCAACCCAGCCGCGGAAAGGATTCTTGGTCTGTCTTTCGAACAGATGCAAGGCAAGACGTCCTTGGACCCGCGCTGGAGAATGATCAAAGAAGACGGCACAGAGGTTCCAGGCACGGACCATCCAACCATGATCGCCCTGCGTACCGGAGAGACTGTCGGGCCGGTGGGCCGGGGTATGTTTCATTCGGATAGGAACGCTTATGTCTGGCTGTCCATCAGTGCCATTCCCTTGTTTCAACCGGGAGAAACAAAACCCTTTCAGGTTTATGCCACTTTCGAGGACGTAACCGAGCTCAAGCAGGCTGAAATAGCGCTGAGAGAGCAACGCGATTTTTCTGATAGCCTGATCGAAACCGCCCAGGCTATCATCCTGGTGTTGGACTCCCAGGGGCGCATTGTCCGATTCAATCCATTCATGGAGGAACTGGTTGGCTATGATTTGGATGAAGTCAGGGGGAAGGACTGGTTCGAAACCTTTATAAAGCCGGAAAACGGTAATACAGTCAAATCCGTTTTCCAAAAAACTGTAGACGATATTCAAACCCTTGGGAATGTGAATCAGATCATCGCAAAAGACAGCCGAACGATCCTTGTGGAGTGGTACGCCAAATCCCTCAAGGACAAAGACAGCTGCACTGTGGGGGTTTTGGCCATCGGCTATGACGTCACCGAGCGCAAGCAGGCAGAAGCAGAGCGGGAAAAGCTTCAGGAACAGCTCAACCAGGCACAGAAAATGGAATCGGTGGGCCGCCTTGCCGGCGGTGTAGCCCATGACTTCAACAATATGCTGGGGGTGATCCTGGGACATACGGAACTGGCACTCTTACAGACAGATGAAAATCACGATCTGTATTCCGACCTGAAAGAAATTCAAAAGGCTGCTCAGCGGTCGGCTGATCTCACAAAGCAGCTGCTTACCTTTGCCAGAAAACAGACCATTTCCCCTAAACAGCTGGATTTGAACGATACCGTGGAGAGTATGCTGAATATGCTGCGCCGGCTTATCGGTGAAAACATCGACCTGGTCTGGAAGCCTTCTGCCCATATCTGGCCGGTTAAAATGGACCCCTCCCAGATCGATCAGATCCTTGCCAATCTCTGCATCAACGCCAGGGATGCCATTTCCGGGGTGGGTAAACTTACCATAGAAACCGGAAGAAAATCATTTGATGAGGACTATTGTAGTGTACATCAGGGCTTTATTCCCGGTGATTTTGTTCTGCTGACGATCAGTGACAATGGTTGCGGCATGGATAAAGACACCCTGGACAACCTGTTCGAACCGTTTTTCACCACCAAGGAGGTGGGCAAAGGCACCGGCCTGGGGCTTGCAACAATTTATGGTATCGTCAAACAGAATAACGGTTTAATCAATGTATATAGCGAACCCGGCCAGGGTTCCATTTTTACAATTCACCTGCCTCGGTTAGTTGCCGATGAAGACACTGACAAGGCCATGCCTCAGAAAAGAGCAGCTGCCGGCGGCACTGAAACCATTCTGCTGGTGGAAGATGAACTTTCTATTCTCAGGATGACCCGGATGATGCTGGAAAAAAAAGGGTATACCGTGCTGTCCGCAGCCACACCGACAGAGGCCTTAGAAAAGGCAAAATACCATTCCGGCGTCATCGATCTGCTTATGACCGATGTGGTCATGCCGGAGATGAACGGTCGGGATCTGTCCGGGCAAATCACTGATCTTTATCCGGACATCAGGCTTTTGTTCATGTCCGGGTATACCGCCAACGTCATTGCCCATCAGGGGATTCTGGATGACGGGGTGACATTTATTCAAAAGCCTTTTTCGATGGCGGAGATGACAGAAAAGCTGCGGGAGGTACTGAATGTGACATTGGATTAAACTTAAACTCCGATTGCCCGATATTATTTGGTTAAGGAATGGGATTCTTCACCCTATGATTGATCAAATGAAACAATATACCGGAGAAATGAAAAATAAATGAGTGAGGATGTTTCAAAAGAGAAACTAACGCGGGAAACCCGCAATCCAAGTGCCTTCATCTTTTTTTGTTTTTTTGTGACAGGAACTGAGAAATAAGGCACTAATACAACGGTACAGGAATATAAAGTCCACCATTGGGGATGAATTGGTAACCCAAATATGTGAAGCCATTCAGGAAGCATCCATTCGTGAAAAAGAGCTGGATGCAATCATGAGTGGATCGAAGGCTGTATTGGCGCAAAAAGGCTTTACAGAATCTGCCCGTGCAATATTCGATCACTGTAAAGATCTGATAGGAGCCGCTTCCGGTTATGTTGCTCTTCTCACTGAGACTGGAGAAGAAAACGAAGTGTTGTTTCTTGAAGCCGGGGGTTTGCCCTGTAACGTTAATCCAGAGTTGCCCATGCCAATCCGAGGATTGTGTGCAGAGGCTTATCATTCAAATAAAACAGTTTACCACAATGATTTCATGAATAGTGGGTGGATTGATTTTATGCCTAAAGGCCATGTGATTTTGAATAATGTTATGTTTGCCCCTTTGGTAATCAATGAAAAGACAGTTGGAATAATTGGTTTGGCGAATAAGGTGACAGATTTTAATGACAATGATGCTAAGATGGCGACAGGATTTGGTGAATTGGCAGCCATTGCATTGCAAAACAGCCGAAACCTGGATGAAAGAATTGCCGCTGAACAACAACGTGAGAAGGTAATTCAGGATTTAAAAAAAGCCCTGTCTCAAGTGAAACAGTTAAGCGGGCTTTTGCCAATATGTTCGCATTGCAAAAAAATTCGTGATGACAAGGGATATTGGAATCAAATTGAAGAATTTATGCATAAGCATTCCGACGTAAGATTCAGCCATGGCATTTGTCAAGAATGTGCCAAAAAAAATTACCCTGACATGGATATTTATGAAGATTGAATGGAGTTGCACATAATCCAAAGCAAAAGGATCCAGGCTTGAATTTCCTGAAGGATACCGAAATTATTCAAAACTTGGTATGGTCGATTTGTTCAGGGATCATGGTTGCAAGATGGTTGATTTTTAAAAATCTGAAGCTGAAACCCTATTTTTAAATTGAAAAATATGCACGTGAATAAATACAATTTTTAGAAAATTCCAACCGCATACTGCCCCTTAAGTATTTTCAGGTGATCAGTTAATCGTTGACATTAAAAATGTCATCCTGTTAAGGTACGACGTAATCAACTTGGTAGTAAAAATTAAAAAGGGAATGTATAATGTAGTTCTTGCAAAGCATCTGTGTTTTTGTAAAGTTTGTTCAGGAGCAGGAGATGGAGGAAATAGACTTCAGAGGATTGAACATTGCCATCATGGGCGGCAGTTATCCTTGTAAAGAATTGTTGCAGCTTCTTTTAAGTGACAGCTTGAAAGAGCTTGACTGCAAAATTCTGGCAGTGGCTGATTCTTTCAGCAGGGTCAAAGGAATGAAATATGCCAAAGCCCATAAACTGTTCACGACCCATGTCTACGCTGACCTTTTTGAAATTGAAAACCTCGACCTGATCCTTAAAATATCCCAGGATCATAAAGTCGCCGCCATTATCGAAAAGGCCCGCCCTTTGAAAGCCAAGCTGGTGAATATCGACCGTTTCCAGGCAATGGCGCTGATCAGCCGATTGAAAGTGGAACAAGAAAAGATTAAAATTCAGAAAGATATCAAACAAGGCAGAATAAATCAGGATAGCCTTGAGAAGGTATTTGAACAGTTCTCAGACCGAATGGCCCAGATTGCCGAGGAAAGAATAAGCCATTTTCTGAATGAAAGAGAAGACCTGATTAACATCGAAAACGAGCTGCACCAGATGATTCATGGCAGCATGATTCCAACCTTCATCATTAACAAAGACCATATCATCACCCACTGGAACCGGGCATGTGAAGAGCTGACGGGAATTAAATCCTATGAACTGGTGGGAACAGACAAGCAATGGAGTGCGTTCAGATCATCTAAAAGACCGACAATGGCGGATGTCATTGTCGGTGAGCTGCCGGAAGAAGAGGTGTGCAGATATTATGGAGACAAGTGGAAAAAATCAAATCTGATTAAAGAGGCATATGAAGCAGAAGAATTTTTTCCCCATTTGGGTGAGAATGGTAAATGGATATTCTTTACTGCGGCCCCCATCAAATCGGAAGAAGGCAAGATTATCGGGGCTGTTGAAACATTAAGGGACAGCACCCAGGAAAAAAAAGACCAGGAAGAAATCAAGGCTCAGGATAAAAAGCTGGCTCATTTATATGATCAGTACCGTATTCTTTTTAATAATAACCCCAACCCGATTTTCATTGTCGACAGTCTTACCCTGGAGATCCTGGATGTAAATAACAGCGTGGAGGATGATTACGGCTATTCAAGGGAAGAGATGATCGGCAAACCTTTTTTTGATGTGATGAATGCCTTGAGCATTGATGCTTCCTTCAGTCCGGAAATGGTCATGCTGTTTAAAGAAAAATCAAAAGCGGCTCAGCCCCACCGCCGTATGCCATGGAAGGAAATTACCTTCAGGACAAAAACCGGAAATCATATTCCTGTCAGATATTCCACAAGCTTTCACCATAAAAAAAACAAACTGGTCGGATGTGCATTTTTCTTCCATGATCTGACGGAAATCAAGCAGCTTGAAAAAGAACTGGTCCAGTCCGAGAGGCAGGCAGCAATCGGCCAGACCATCAGCGGCCTTGCCCATTATATCAAAAATATTCTGATCGGGCTCAAGGGCGGCAGCTACGTCGTGGATATCGGACTGAAAAGAAAGAATATCAAAAAAATTGAGGATGGATGGCAAACCATTAAAAACAATATTGACAGAACATCCAATCTTGTCCAGAATCTGCTGACCTTTTCAAAGGAAAGAACGCCTGAGTATAAATCCTGTTGTCCGAATGAGGTGGTCAAGGATGTGGTCAACCTCCTGGAAGGACATGCAAAGAAACAAAAAATAAAGATACTCCAGAATCTGGACAAGCGAATCGGGGAAATCAGAATGGATCCGGTAACGATTCACCGTTCTTTGCTGAACCTGATTTCGAATTCAATTGATGCCTGCCTGGAAGTCAAAGACCCGGACAGGTCATTGCAGATCTTTTTAAAAACATTCATTGAAAATGAAAATTTGCTCTGTATTGAAGTGCAGGATAATGGGAACGGTATGAAAAAAAAAGATAAAACCAACCTGTTCAAGCCGTTTTACAGTACCAAGGGAGAAAAGGGGACCGGCCTCGGGCTGCTTGTCACCGGAAAGCTGATAAAAGAGCACAACGGCACCATTCAGGTGTCATCCACCCTTGGAGAAGGGACCACTTTTACGATCCGTCTGCCATTTGAACAATGCGGTTTATTGCAAGGTCAAAAATATGAAAGAAAAAATATCTTATGAAAAAGAGGGCGATATCCCATATTTCTTGAGTCATGGTCTCGGATCCTGCCAGGACCCTACTTGATATGC
>JAABTU010000165.1 GCA_011389715.1 Desulfotignum sp. | reverse complement strand
CACAGGCAGGGACTTGTGGTACATGCGTTTGAGTTTATTTGCGTAAAGCGCAGGATGATCAGAACGGAATAATAAGGAAGGAATCACCATGGATCAGAACACCATCACAATCAATGGTCACGCCTATAATTTCGACCCCGGCCAGACCATCCTGGAAATAGCACAGCAAAACAGTATTGATATTCCCAACCTGTGTCATCTGAAAGGCACACGGGCAACAGGGGCATGCCGCGTGTGCATTGTGGAGATCGTGGAGTCATGGGGGAAAAAACTGGTATCCTCCTGCAGCACGCCGGCGAAAAACGGTATGGTCATTCACACCGAATCCCCCCAGATTGTGGCATATCGCAAAATTTATATAGGTCTGATGCTGGATTCCGGCAACCACAATTGTGATATCGGGTCTGCAGCAGATGAATCCTGGACCGATTTTCAGATCGCTGCCATGGAAAATGACAAAAAAGAGGAACTCTGTCCGGTGTGGGGAGATTGTGAACTCCAGACCCTGGCCTACCGGTATCAGGTCAAAGGCCGGGTCAGCGGCCGGCACAGAGAACCACTGGTCCTGCCGGTGGAGGATGACAATCCGTTTATTATCCGGGACATGTCCCGCTGTATCCTCTGCGGCAGGTGTGTTGCCGCCTGTAATGAGGTGCAGGTGAACCAGGCCATTGATTTTGGGTTCCGGGGCAACAACGGCAAAATCATTGCCGGAACAGGCACCACCCTGATGAAATCCAGCTGCGTATTCTGTGGGGAATGTGTCCAGGTCTGCCCGGTGGGTGCCCTTGTGGAAAAGAAAAACCTGGGAAAAGGACGGCCCTGGGAGACCGAAAAAATCAGAACCACCTGTCCCTACTGTGGTGTGGGATGTCAGCAGCTGCTCCATGTCCAGGACAATACCATCATGAAAATCACCGGTGTTGAAGATGCAGAACCCAATCTGGGCCGGCTGTGCGTCAAGGGCAGGTATGGATTTGATTTTGTAAGCTCTCCGGACCGGCTGACCACCCCGTTGATCAAAAAAGAGGGCAAACAGGTGCCGGCATCCTGGGATGAAGCCCTGGATTTTGTTGCAAAAAAATTTACCGAGATCCGGGACCAGCACGGGGCTGATACCATGGGGGTGCTCACCTCTGCCCGGACCTCCAATGAAGACAATTACATTGCCCAGAAATTCACCCGGGCAGTGCTCAAGACAAACAATATCGACCATTGTGCGCGACTGTGACACAGCTCCACCGTAGCCGGTCTGGCTGCAGCATTTGGAAGCGGTGCCATGACAAACACCATGGCTGATCTTGAAACCTCGGACCTGATCCTGGTGACCGGGTCCAATACCACGGAAAACCATCCGGTTTTGTCCACCTTTATAAAACGGGCTGCCCTGAAAGGCAAAAAAGTATATGTGGTTGATCCCAGGCGGGTCAAACTTGTGGATCTTGCTGAAAAATGGCTCCGGCCCAATCCCGGCACCGATATCGCCTGGATAAACGGGCTGATGCATGTGATCATCAAAGAAGATCTCCATGACAAGGCATTTATTGAAACGCGCACGGAAAATTTTGATGCCTTAAAAGAGATGGTGGCATCCTACACCCCTGAGCATGTGGCTGAAATTACCGGAATTGCTGCAGAAGATATCATTGCACTTGCCAGGGCATTTGCCAAGGCCCCCGCAGCTGCCATCTGCTACTGCATGGGCATCACCCAGCACACCTGCGGCACAGACAATGTCAAGTCTCTGGCCAATTTGTCCATGCTCTGCGGCCACCTGGGCAAACCCGGCGGCGGGGTAAATCCCCTCCGGGGCCAGAACAATGTCCAGGGGGCCTGTGATATGGGCGGGCTTCCCAATGTGTTCACCGCCTACCAGGCCGTGACCAGTGACACGGCCAGACAAAGCTATGAAAAAGCCTGGAACGTGACCGACTTGCCGGCCAAACCAGGCATACCCGTGACCGAAATGATTGAAAAAGCTTATGCCGGTGAATTCAAATCCATGTATGTCATAGGGGAAAACCCCATGGTATCAGACCCGGATCTGAACCATGCGGAAAAGGCCCTGGCCAACCTGGAATTCCTGGTGGTTCAGGACATTTTTCAAACAGAAACCACTGCCATGGCAGATGTGGTGCTGCCCTCCTTGTGCTGGGCGGAAAAAGACGGCACTTTTTCCAATACGGAACGTAGGGTCCAGCGGGTGAGAAAAGCGGTAAACGGGCCGGAAGGCGCCCGTCCTGACTGGGACATCATCTGTGATATTGCCCGGCGCATGGGATACGACATGCAGTATGAAAACAGCCATGAAATTTTCAAGGAGATCTGTGCGGTTACCCCGTCCTACCGGGGCATCACCTGGGAGCGCATTGACAAAAAGGGCATTCACTGGCCCTGCCCGGATGAAAGTCATCCCGGTACCCCGATTCTGCATACCACCCAGTTCACCAGGGGAAAAGGGCTGTTCCATGCCATTGAGCACCAGCCCCCGGCAGAACAGGTAAGTGATGATTATCCTTTTATTCTGACCACAGGAAGGGTGCTCTATCACTACCATACCCGTACCATGACCATGCGTACAGAGGGACTGAACCAGATGTCTCCTGAGTGTTTTGTGGAGATATCAAAAACAGATGCCAAAAACCTTGGTCTGGACACAGGCGCTCTGGTGAATGTGTCTTCCAGGCGCGGCAAGGTCAGCGCCAAACTCAAGGTTTCCCCCATGGCAGTAGAAGGTACTGTTTTCATGCCCTTCCACTTTGCCCAGGCAGCAGCAAATAAGCTGACCAATGCCAAACTGGACCCCACGGCCAAAATTCCGGAACTTAAGGTATGCGCCATCAATATTGAGCCGGCGGCATGATGCATTAAGTTTGAAGGTGCCGAAAACCGGCAATGATACAAAACACTGCCAGCGCCCCTGACATGTAATGATGACAGGGGCGCCGGCACCTTGGATTCCCGGTGTGCTTTTTTCGTTATCCACGGCCCGGGGAAACATTCCGTTGTCAGATAATATCATTGCATATTGGGCGGAACCACTTCCGGACTTTTGCCGGCAGGATTCTGCCCCGCATCAGCTGTTTTTGCAATGCCCTGCATACTCAAAACAATCATTCGGCAGGACTGGGTGAACAACCGGTTGATCATCAGCAGACGGGATACATCGGTTTCTTTGATTGCTTTTTGTGCTATGGCCCTGGAGCAGGCCTGAATAAACTGCTTGTCCTCTTTTTCGACACTGGAAAAACAATTGTTCAAAAAAACCTGTATATCACTCACAGAACCTGTCTGGTTTTCCAGCGTTCCCATAACACGTTCAACCCGGTTTTCCATGGCATTCAAACGGGTCATGAAATTTTGGTACATGGACACCATAATGGCTTTTTCATCATTACCGATATCATTAATTTCTTCCATTATATCATTAAAATTGCGGGTGGCATTCATAATGCTGCGGCTGGCACGCATCAAAGGTTCCATACGCAAGGCTTCGTTTTCATCCAAAGGCTGTGTCTGGATCCGGGCGTAAAAGGCAAAAATTTGTGAATGGAGATTTTCCAGATCTGCATAACCCAGCAGAACTACCATTCCGGCACCTACGCTCCCCTGTTTTTTTTGTTTGTGCGGTGGTGTGACGGTTTGCCAATATGGTATTTTCTGGCGGTATACAGCATGGACAGGTGCAGTTGGTACTTAATTTCTTTGCGCAGGGCGGCAATGGCTGCATCCGGTACCTCAGGGGTGGTATTGATGATATACCGGGCCAGGGCAGGTTTTTTTCAATAAAAAGCCGAATATGGCCACGATCCATGCGGTAATGGTGGTACCCACTTTGGCGCCCATGATGACGGCGATGGCGTTGATCAGGGTCACCAGCCCGGCCCCCACAAAGGCCAGGACCATGAGGGAAACGGCGGAACTGCTCTGCAGTACGGCTGTGCTGACAATGCCGCTGAGCAGACCCTTGATGCGGGTGCCGGTATACCGGCGGATCAATATTTTAAAAGACCGTCCGGACAGGAGCTTGATGGATTCTTCCATCATGAACATGCCGAACAAAAAGATGCCCAACCCTGCCAGAAATTTCCATCCATCAAGCATGTCAAACATTATTTATCCAGTTTTTCAAAAAGTATCATAAGAAAAAGCAGCGCCAGAACCGGATGAAACAGCTATTTGGTCCTGGCGCAATGGGGCATTTTTCGTCAGGATTACGTGGTTTCCATTGTTTCAGATACAGCTGCTTTGATCCGGGGTGACACACAATCCACGGCCCTGAATTTTTTTGGACATTTTTCCATGCAGACCCCGCACTGGATGCACAGGGACTGGTCGATGACATGCACCTGCTTCTTTTCTCCGGTAATGGCACTCACAGGGCAATGTTTGGCACATATGCCGCAACCTTTGCACCGGTCTTCACTGATGACAAAGGAGATCAACGCCTTGCACACCTTTGCCGGGCAGCATTTATCAAAAATATGGGCTTCATATTCCTCTTTGAAATACCGCAGGGTGGTCAGCACCGGATTGGCGGCTGTCTGTCCCAGGCCGCAGATGGAAGCCGCATGGACGGCATGGCTCAGTTCATACAGAAGATCCAGATCCTCTTTTCTTCCCTTACCGGCGCAGATGTCCTCCAGCACCTCCAGCAGCTGTTTGGTGCCCAGCCGGCAGGGGACGCACTGGCCGCAGGACTCGATCACCGTGAAATCCAGAAAATACCGGGCCACATCCACCATGCAGGTCCGTTCATCCATGATGACCATGCCGCCGGAACCCATGATGGCACCGGCTTCATCCAGAGAGTCAAAATCGATGGGGAGGTCCAGCAAAGATTCAGGCAGGCATCCGCCCGAGGGACCGCCGGTCTGGACCGCTTTGAATTTCTCACCGTCCGGGATGCCCCCCCCCAGATTAAAGATAATTTCACGGAAGGTCGTTCCCATGGGGACCTCGATCAATCCGCTGTTGGTGATATTGCCGGTCAGGGCGAAAACCGCCGTGCCCGAGCTGGTTTCCGTACCGATGGCCTTGAA
>JAABTU010000164.1 GCA_011389715.1 Desulfotignum sp. | reverse complement strand
TGGAAAAACGTATGGTTGATTTTTGTTTCATGGTTTTTTGGGAAATCATATAAGAAAAATCGGTAAGAATCAACCAAATGGTTTGCACAGCCCCAATTCTTGAGTTGAAAAAACCGGATCGGATTGGTATAGAAAGGCAGAGAACATAATAATGTAGCATTTCATTACCATGAGGTTATTTCGTGAAATCAAAAGCCCTTGAGGTGAACCTCTCCGATACCCGGGTTGACGTATCCATTGATCTGAAATACCAGCAGCTTCTGGAAATTTTTGACGGGTATGTGGGAATTTTAAACAGAATGGAGATTTTCCTCAAGGAACTCTCCCACCCCTATAAAAACTGGAAATTTATCGTCAATGAAGCCAGGCACTTTTCCCTGCATTATTTTTATCTGTACAAATCCCATGAAAAAGGGGCGGCAGCACTGGCCATTTTTTCAGACATTTTTTTGTCAGCTTTTGAAGACAGCGTTGAAAGACAGGTTCAGTCTGCTGCTTCAGACAACTTCATGCTGCTGCTCCACCACCTGGCCAAAGAATCAGAAGACCGGCTGCCATTTTTTTCCGGCGTCATGGAAAATGCTGTAAACCGGGTTCTGAGGTATCAGGACACCGCATTTTTTTTCTTTGTTACCTCCTATTACCAGCCTGATAAACTAGCCGGACTACTGCTGGACCAGACAGGCGCCCATGGGATTAAAGCTGAGGACAGCACATGGGTGGCCAGTATAAACCGTCTGCTCATACGGTTTTACAAAACCACTTTTGCCTATTGGCTGGAACAGGATGACCCGGTTGCCTGGATGCAGGAAAATATTGACGAATGGCGGCTCAATCCGGCACTTGAACAGGTGTTTCTCCAGATTTCCCATGCTAGGATAAACGCCTGGCAGCAGGAGCTGGAAACCCTGTGGCGCAACCAGGATTATGCCTCATTTGATCTGACAAAAGAATTGGTCCGGCTGATCGGATTCCGGGCGTTTGTGAATATTTTTAAAACCGTGGGACGGCAGATCTTACAACATTGTACAGATGAAACCTATGGCAGGCACCTGAAACTGACTTTTTTGTTTTATGCCATCCATGTGCCCGGGCTTTCCATGATACACAAAGACTGCCTGCACGATATCAACCAGACCCTGACCCTTCTCATCGGAGATGAGGACTTTAAAAAAGATATCCCCATTGTCAACCAGACCTTTTCTTTGCTCAAAGAGCACAAGGGCCGGTATCCGGAGACGGTTTTAGACTGTATTCAAAAAATCGGGGATGCGGTCTATAAGACCGGCAAGGTGGAATTGATCAACCATTTTATTGACCGGGCTGTGAACCATGGATTTCAGTTTCCCATGATTCAGGGTACCGGAGAAGACTGGCAGATCAAGGGAAATACCGCCCATGTGAAAAATATCCGGGTGTTTTTAAGCCTTATCAGCCAGCAGCCGAAGAAATCCAAACGCCTGCTGTCAGCCCTGATCATCTCTTTGTCCATCGGCGGGGTGTTTATCAGGGATACGGATCTGTTTCCAAGGGATATTACCCGGTTTCTCAATGCGGATATCAAAAAGGTGTACAACCTGGTCAAACAGCTGGCACGGCTGCTGCCGGCATTTTTCAATGAAATCGGTGCGGAAGGCAGCCTCAGGGATATCTCCACCCAGCTGGATGAATCCTGCCACCGCCGGGACCGGCTCATCCATTTTCTGCGCAAGCAGTGCCATGTAGAAAGTTCCAGCCGCATTGTGGATTTTATCCAGCAGGTGATGATTTTCTGGAAAACAGGGGATAAAAACCCGTTGCAGCCGTTTGTTCCACCGTCCATCTATGATGAAATCCAGACCTCCGGGCGGTTTGTAGATGGTCCGGGCAGAATTCTGCGGTACCTGGAAGACAAAAAAATGCCCCATCCCAGAGATTTTCTCATGTACCGCCAGGAAGCGTTGGATAAATTTATTGAAGAGGTGGACAATGTAACGGAACTGGACCGACACCGGGTCCGGCTGGCCCTGCGGTTTTACCGGCTGCTCAATGAAAAATACGGGGTGGACCACCTGGAGCTCAAATCCTATCTGTCCAACTTCAAAGCCGACTATATGCCGGAACCGCGGCGGCTGGCAGCCGCCTTGGAAGAATCTGATCTGGAAACCAAAATTGAGTTTCTGCTCAATTATATGGGCGAACTCAAGGAGATCATTCTCAGTGATAAAATCTATGAGGTCAATGAAGCCATTTACCACAAGCGCCATTTTGCCGTGGACATTCCTTCCATGTACGGCAGCTACAATGAACCCAAGTTTGATGCACTGGGGCTGACTCTGCGTATTGAAAGCATCGTCAATGTCCTGTTTGAAGATTTGATCAACAGCATTGATCTGCGGCTGATAACCAAGCCCACATTTGTGCGGATTTATTCCATACTCACCCTGTTTCGCAAAGCGTTGAGCCTGGATGGTATTGTTTCCAACAAAATGGATATTCAGATGGAATTTCTAAAATATTCGGTGAACATCACCACCTGTTCCTTTACCCAGTATCTGGATATCTTCAAGGGTTTTGTCCGGGCTGTGGCCGATATCATCAACGATTATTTTCATAATATCCATTCCGCCAACCTGCGGCAGATAGAAGCCCGTATCGGCAAAGACCAGATCCAGGAAAAATTTCTGCCTGGCAGTATTCCTGACCAGGATCACCTGGATGAAAAAATGGCAAAAAAACTGGACCAGCGGGCAGCGGATGTTTTTTTCAGGGACCGCATTGCCACCTCCCTGGGACTTCAGCAGCTGGATGTTTTTTTGAACCGCATTCTGCATACCCTGTTCCGCCAGTCGGAAAAACTGTCCCAGGATGAACTGAGTGTTCTGCTCAACTATGACCCCAAATGTGCGGTCACCCCCATAGGGGATGAGCAGCTCATGAACCAGAATATCATTTTTCTGGGGAACAAGGGCTGGAATCTGATGCGGCTCAAGCATTTGGGCGTGAACGTGCCTGACGGGTTCGTCATCACCACCGAGGTGTTCCGGTGTCTGGACCTTATCGATTCCTACAGCCCGGCTGCCGTAAACTTCAAACAACTGGTGGCAACCATGCTTTTTCGCCTGGAAAAGCAGACAGGGTTGTCTTGTGGTGATCCAAAAAAACCGCTGCTGCTGTCTGTGCGCTCCGGCTCTTCCATTTCCCAGCCCGGGATGATGGATTCTTTTTTGAATGTGGGCATAAATGAAGAGATTGCCGCCGCCATTGCAAAAAAAACTGCCAATCCCTGGTTTGCCTGGGACAGTTACCGCCGGTTTCTCCAGCAGTACGGCATGACCTTTGGTATACACAGGGATGAATTCGACCAGATCATTGCTGTCCATAAAAAGCATGCCGGCATCGATTTCAAGCGCCATTTCACAGGCCAGCAGATGAAAGCGGTTGCCCTGGCCTATAAAAACCAGCTGCTGCTGGCCGGCATTGATATAGTGGAATCTCCCATGGACCAGCTGTTTCTGGCCATCCACAAGGTGTTTTCTTCCTGGAATTCCAACCGGGCCATTGATTACCGCAGGATCATGGGAATTTCAGATGACTGGGGAACGGCTGTCACAGTCCAGTCCATGGTGTTTGGCAACCTCTCCCGGCAGTCCGGCTCCGGCGTAGCATTCAGCCATAGCCCCAAGCTGCCCGGTGATGCCATCAGGCTGTGGGGGGATTTTACCATTGGAAACCAGGGAGAAGATGTGGTGGCAGGACTTGTGAGAACCCTTCCCATTTCAGAAATGCAGCGGGAGCTGGAAAAGCGGGATACAAAGATCAGCCTGGAAAAAGCCTTTCCCCGGATTTATGAGCAGCTCAAAAACATTGTCCAGAATCTTATTTATAAACGGGGATGGAACCCCCAGGAAATGGAATTTACCTTTGAAGGTCCGGAACCTGAAGACCTTTTTATTCTCCAGGCCCGTGATCTTTCCCTTGGGGACCACAAAAAGCAACCGGAGTTCATTGCTGATGAAACCCGTTTGAGAGAGGCGTTTTTAGGTCAGGGCACCGGGGTTTCCGGTGGAGCCATGAGCGGCCGCATCGTATTTACCCTCAAGGAAATTGATGCCTTCCGCCGTCAGGACCCGGATGCCCATCTGATTCTTTTGCGCAACGACACCGTGCCTGACGATATTCTGGAAATTGATGCAGCCGACGGTATATTGACGGCAAAAGGGGGTCTGACATCCCATGCAGCCGTGGTGGCATACAACCTTGGCAAAACCTGTGTGGTGGGGTGTGAGAACCTTGAGTGCAGTGAAACCGAAAAAATCTGTCACCTGGGAGGCCGAAAAATGAAGGTGGGGGATTATATCAGCATTGATGGGAATAAAGGCTTTGTGTTTAAAGGAGAAATCAACGTCAACCACAAGTAAAGTGGAGGTGAATCATGAATACCAACCACAGTTCAATTCTGGGTATAAACGGTCTGGGGCGTATCGGCAAGCTGACTTTGTGGCACCATGCCGGACGCAAATATTTCAAACAAATCGTTATCAACGTGGGCCGGGAAGTGGGCGGGGGGCTGTCGGATATTATACATTATCTTGAAAGAGACTCCACCTACGGCAGCCTGGCAGCCTTTCTCAACGGGTTCCATGCACCGCCTGTGATCACGGATGTCAACGAAGCAGATTCCAGCCTGCGGGTCAACGGGATTCCCGTAAAAATTTTACGGCAGTTCCGCAACCCCAAAGATATCCAGTGGGCACAGAACAAGGTGGATATTGTGGTGGATACAACCGGCCAGTTTCTGGATCCCAACCAGGCACCAGACAATCCATCCGGATCCATCCGGGGCCATCTGGAAGCAGGTGCGGCCAAAGTCATTGCCTCTGCACCCTTTAAGCTGAAACAAGGGGCATCCATGCCGGAAGACAGTGTTACCACGGTCATGGGCATCAATGACAAAGACTATGACCCGGTGCGCCATGAAGTGATCTCCAATGCCTCCTGCACCACCCCCTGTCTGGCCCATATGATCAAGCCCTTATTGGATTATTTCGGCATCGACCGGGTATTGTCCGCTTCCATGGCCACCGTGCATGCAGCCACCGGATC
>JAABTU010000163.1 GCA_011389715.1 Desulfotignum sp. | reverse complement strand
GGGCAAACCGGAAAACGACACATCCAGATGCAGTTCGTTTTTCAATGATTGTTGCAGCACCCGGGGGGAAGTCCCGTCCGGTTCTGCAAAAAGAATATCGATTCCCACGGCAACAGCCCCGGCCCTCTGGATCTTTTGCAGCAAAAGGGCCACCCGGTACCGGGGCCAGGGCCATTGCCCGAACCGCTCAAGACTGTACTCGTCAATATCAACGATTGCCACGGCATCTGACCTGTCAGTAGAATAGACTTTCTGAAAAACCGCATCATACAGTTTGTATTCCAGTATATTGAGATAGACCGGCTTGAAGATATAGATGCCTGCCGTCAGCAATGAAATGATCACTCCTGTTATCAGGATAACCCTATCTTTTTTTTTGAACACGGTTACCAGTTTGGAAAAAATTTCATGCATGGGTGCTTCTTTGAATCTCAACATAACATAATGACATTGTACTACCTGATACAAAAATTAAAACAATTTCTTGACAAAGTTATCGCTCTGGGTTTTATACTATTTCCATTATTATGATATTACAACAGAAATAATTGATTGTTCATTTAAATCAATGAAAGGGGTAATATGTATAAAATCATTTTACATTTGGCATCGGTTTTTTTTCTTATTTTTTGCCTGTCCATGAGCGCCTATGGAAAAGACTCTTCCCGGGAGGCAAATAATGCACCAGTAGATTTGACCCTTACAAGTTTACTGGAAAACGTTCTTCAAACCCATGAAGATATAAAAAAATTTGAAAGTCAGGTAGAAGGGGCCCGCGCCCAGCACCGGAAAACCCGTGGACTGTATTATCCGACCCTGGATCTTCGGGCCGATGGCGGCAGAGAACGAATAGACAGAGAATTTGGCTCTGATACCGTTATGAACCGATACGATGCGTCACTGCGGTCAAATCAGTTGATAACTGATTTTGGAAAAACCCGAAATATGATCGACCGGTCAATGCTTTTTATCGAACAGGCGGAAGCCCGCCTGGCATCAAAACGTCAACAGGTTTTGCAGGAAGGGATTCTTGCCTATATCAACATGATTAAAGCCAGGGATCGGCTCAAGTCCGCCCGAAGGTCTGAAAACCGGATTAAGCAATTAACCGGAATAGAAAAAACCCTGGTTGAAAAAAAAGCCGGTCTTTCTTCAGATCTGCTACAGGTAAAATCACAACTTGCCGGTGCCATGGCCCTCAGGGTTCAGGCAGAAGGAGACCTGAGTATTGCAAAAAATCGCTTCCAGGCAGTCTTTTTCCATACGCCTGACAGCACAGAAATAGAACAATTAACTGATATTCCTTTCCCTCACAATCAATTGCCTGTTACATTGGAAGATGCTGTTTCGCTGGCCCAGAAACAAAATCCGGAACTGCTGATTACCCTTTATGACACACAGCTTGCCCAAAAAGATATTGATATTGCCCGAACCGCTTTTTATCCCCAATTGAATCTTTTTGCTGAAGCACGCGGGACAGACAATGATGACGGCATCGAAGGCTATAAAAATGAACTCTCCGCCGGCATGGAATTTCGATATAATCTTTTCCGGGGTGGTGCCGACCAGGCAGAATTGACATCCGCACTGGCCAATAAGCAGGCGGCATCCTATTACACCCGGTATGTTCAACGAATCATCAGGGAACAGGTCAGCAACAGCTGGGAGCAATTGTCGATATTAAGGCATCGGGCGGAACTGTTAAAACAGCAGGCAGACATTGTTGAAAACTTTTTGCTGCTGGCCAAAAAAGAACGAAAAATGGGAACCCGCTCCCTTCTGGATGTGCTCAATGGTGAAGTCAACCATATCAATGCCAGCGCAGCCGCCATCGCTGCAAACCAGGACACGAAAATTGCCGCATTCAATCTCTTTTTCGCCATGGGCAATATTGGTATTGATCTGCTGGAATAAAAAACAGGTCACCACCATGATGACAAAAGCAAATATGTTGTTTTTCAAATGAAAGAACTTGTTCTTCGGTTATTCAAAAGACCCGTTCTGGCGGCAGAGATTTTCATTGCCACATTGTTTATCACGATGTTGACCCTTGCCATGCCGCTTTATGTCATACAGATCTTGAACCGATATGTAACCTATGGATTCCACGGAACACTCATCACCCTGACCGCAGGCATGCTCATGGCCGTTTTTCTCCAACTGGCATTCAGGATATTGCGAACAAAAATGACAACCATTGTAAACCAGACCCCCAATGACAGGTTGTCCCTGGAGGTACTGGATATTATCAGCCGGGCAAAGGCGGAACCGCTTGATCAATTTTCAAAGCCGCGGATACAGGAAACCCTCAACCATGTGCAGACGGTTCAAAAAACCTATGATGCGCAAACGGTGAATACAGTTGTCGATGCCCCTTTCTCCCTGCTGCTCATCGCAGTCATCTATTTGCTAAGCCCTTTACTGGCCGGCCTGGCACTCACGGGCATCGCGATTGGATTGTTCACAGGATGGGTAAGCACAAGAAAATCTCAACAGGGCGCGGAAGAGCTTGTGATTGAAAATGCACGGCACCGGGCCATGACCTATTCGGCAGTCAATGCCCTGGATACCGTTCGAGCCTTTGGTGTTGGCGGATTCCTTCAAAATATCTGGCAGGATCAAGTGGCGAAAATCAGCCAATGGCAAAAAAAAATAACCGTCTCCAAAGAGATTTCCCAGACATTGACCCTGTCCGGCAGCTCTCTGACCAGTGTTTTTCTGTATGCGGTGGGTGCCATCCTGGTGGTTCAGGGAAAATTGACTGTCGGGGCACTGATCGGCGCCAATATACTTGCATCAAGAGCATATCAGAACACCACCCGGCTCGTTCCGGCCGGGTATATGCTGAGCAGAGCCAAAAAAGCGCTACACGATATTGCCCTTATGCAAAGGTTGCCCATGGAACCCGCTTCAGGCAGTGCCTTGCGGATCTACAAGGGCCGGGTCGAATTTCAGGATGTGGGATTTGCCTATCCCGGCATGTCCCATCCGTTGTTTGAGTCCCTCTCTTTTACGATATCCCCCGGGACAGCCATGGCAGTGGTCGGACAAAACGGTACCGGCAAGACCACCCTTGCCAAGCTTTTGATGGGACTGCTGGAGCCCAGACGGGGCAGTATCCTGGCAGACGATGTCAACCTGCAGCAGCTGGCATGGCCCTGGTGGCGCAAGCAAATTATCTACATGCCCCAGGAACCCTCGTTCATTAACGGCACCATCAGGGAAAATATTGTGTTTTTAGATCCAGACCTGGATGAGGCTCTGTTGAATCATATTCTCCGGAAATCTGATTTAAAACCCTTTCTTGACCTGACCCCCAACGGACTGGACACCTTTTTGACCGATAACGGCAAAAACCTGCCGCCGGGTATCAGACGTCGGTTGTCCTTGGCCCGGGGCCTGGTGACCAACGGCCACCTGGTGGTGCTGGACGAACCCACCGATGCCATGGATGAAACCGGAAGACTGGCGGTGTACAAATTGATGAATGACCTGATGAACGCCGGCAAAACCATTGTTGTATTTTCAAACGATCCCAAAATAGTAAAAGGGGTGTCAACTGTTCTCAACCTGAACATCAAACCGACTCCGGAGATAATCCATAAACCTTTGCCGGGAACGGAAGGGGAATGATGCCCATGACCCTTCCAGCAGATACCAGTCTGAGCCGGCTGTCACACCTGTTATTTGTCCTGGTTGTTCTGATGTGTACAGGGTTTGTATCCTGGGCCTATTATGGAGAACTGGACATTGTCAGCGTGGCGGACGGCCAGGTGATTCCATCGGGAAAAATACGGCATATCCAGCATTATGAAGGCGGCATCATTCAACAGATCAACGTCAGTGAAGGAGATGAGGTCACAGCGGGCCAACCGTTGATCGAGCTGGAACAGATCCGCAGCGGTGCCAGCCTGGAAGAGATACAGATGAGAATCAATGCCCTGACCATCGATATCATCCGCTATACCGCCATAATCAATGATCAGGCGCAATTAACATTTTCGCCGGACATTGAACAATCCCACCCCAGGTTGGTCAAAGAGGCCAAAAACCTGTTTTCAGCCCACAATGACAGTGTGCAAAACAAAATTGAAAAACTCAACAATATCGTGGACCAGAAAAAACAGCGGATAAAAACCATTGCCTCGGATCTGAAAAACAAACAGCAGCGGCTGCCTTTGCTTGAAGAACAGCTGGCCCTGTCGGAAGAACTGCTTTCAGACAACCTGACCACGCGCTATAAACACTTGGAGATCATGCGCCATACCAAGGAAATTGAAGGCAGCATCCAAAACAACATGTCTGCATTGATCGAGGCGGAACATGCGCTCAAAGAAACACAGGCGAATCTGAAGGAGGTGGTTTCTTCCTTCAAAGAAGAAGCCACAGAGCAACTCAAGAAAGCAACGCAGGAACTCAATGAATTCACCGTTCGAATGAAAAAATTCGAAGATACCCTGCACAAAACAGTTATCCGTTCCCCCATCAACGGGGTGGTCAAAAAATTATACCTGGTGACCATCGGGGGGGTGATCAAACCCGGAGATACCATTGCAGCCATTGTCCCTTCAGAGGAGCGACTCATTGTCGAGGCCCATCTGCCCATATCCGATATCGGGTATGTCCGGAAAAACCAACCGGTTTTTTTGCAGCTGCCCACAGCAGATGCCCGCAAATACGGCAAACTGCCCGGAACGGTGGTCAACATCAGTCCTGACACCTTCACCGACCAGAACCGGCGGACATTCTACAACATTCTCATAGAATCGGACCACAATTATTTCCAGTCCGGTGACCAGAAACACAAATTATATCCGGGCATGAAACTGATTGCCTTTATTCATATCGGCAACCGAACGGTGCTGGAATATATTCTTGACCCGTTAACCAACACCTTGAGTTTTTCACTGCAAGAGCGCTGATGTTGAACATCATCTTTATTCACACCCATTTTCCCGGTCCATTCGGTTTGCTGGCACAGATATCAGGGAGGGATAGTAAAAACAACACGGTTTTCATCAGCTCTGCAGATCAAGCATCCACCAGGCAGATCCCGGGTGTTGAAAAACGTTTTTTTACTCAACCAT
>JAABTU010000162.1 GCA_011389715.1 Desulfotignum sp. | reverse complement strand
ATTTGAAAGGTGATGATACGGCCGCCGGAAATGGTTACCAGTTTTGTGTCCTCATCAGATTGGATGCGTGCAAAATCCTGGGGAGGCACAGGAGAGATCCAGTCCACCCCGCCGGACAAAAGGGCTGCCACGCGGGTGGCGTTTTCCTTGATGGGTCTCAGGATGAATTCGGTAACATTGCCCGGGCTGTTTGTGTCCCAGTAGTCGGCAAACCGTTTCATTTCCAGAACCACATTGTGCTGGCGATTGGTGACAATGAACGGACCGGTACCGGATGCATGGTTCAAAGCAAAAGATTCACCCACCTTGAGAATGGCATCTTTGGGCTGGCCGTTTTCATCGGTGCCGGTGTAGAACTCCGAATCCATGGCAAAGAAGTAGGTGGCCATATTAAGCAAAAGGGGATACTCTTTTTTGGTTTTGATATCCACAGTGTAATCATCCACGATGTAACAACCGTCAAAGGGTTCCAGCAGGCCTTTGAAATCCGCACTTTTACGCATGCGGTCAAAGGAAAATTTCACATCTTTGGCTGTAAAATCATTGCCGCTGTGGAACTTGACATCTTTTCTCAAATGAAACCGCATGGTCAGGTCATCCAGCCGTTCCCAGCTGGTGGCCAGACGGGGTTCGAAATCCATTTCCTGGGTCCAGCGTACCAGGGGATCAAACACCCAGTGGGACAGCTGGAGCATGCCGCCGGAGAGCTGTACCTGGGGATCCAGAGATACCGGGTCGGCATCCAGCCCCATTTTAAATGTCTTTGCACCGGCAGAAGCAGCAAAAGACACCACCATAAAAACACTTAATACAGTCAATAGTAATTTTTTCATCCTCATCCTCCAAATTAGTGTTAATAAAATCAGGAAACGCATTGAAAATGCCTTTCAGTTGCGTTGAACACGTCCAGTATTTTAAATAACAGAAGTACCAAAAAACAATGACAGGGTCAAGCAGTATCACACCGGATAATAACAATGTATATTCCGGTCATGACCGATTTTCAAAAATAATCATTGACAGGTATAAAATTCCATGTAATGAATCAGTATTCATTTTATAAAAATCGGGGTATCCCGCCGCGACCAGCATGGGATATCTTGTAAATATTAAACACAACAGCTTATTATAATTTAAAAAAAAATATTGCAACCAACACTTTTTCATGGATATGCCTGCAAAAAATATGGAAAATATTGCAATGAGCAACTATTCAGTATCCATGGCAGACGTTAACTTCAGGAGGGCAATGTAACATGGCACAGGTAATTTCAGACCGGCGGGACATAGAATTTGTCATGCATGAACAGCTCAATGCACAAGATTTGTCAAAACTCCATGACGGGTTTGCAGACTTCAACAAAAAAACCATTGATCTGATCATTTCAGAAGCAAAAAATTTTGCGGTCAAAGAGCTTTTACCGGCAAACAAAGACGGAGACCAGCAGGGATGCACCCTTGAAAACGGCCAGGTAACCACACCGGACTCATTCAAGCGGCTGCTTGAACTGTTCAACGAAGGAGAATGGCTGGCCCCTACTGAAGATCCCCAATGGGGGGGCCAGGGCATGCCAAGGACGGTGGCCTCGGCTGCGGCTGAATATTTTAACGGGGCCAACTACCCGTTCATGATGTATCCGGGCCTGACCCAGGGGGCCGGCCATCTGGTGGAGCATTTCGGCACACAAGAGCAAAAGGATCTGTACCTGAAAAACATGTACACCGGCAAGTGGTGCGGCACCATGCTGTTGACAGAGCCGGAAGCCGGATCTGATGTGGGGGCGCTGACCACCAAAGCGGTTCCCAACGGGGACGGCACCTATGCCATTGTGGGAGAAAAAATCTTTATCTCCGGCGGTGACCATGACCTGGCGGAAAACATCATTCATCCGGTGCTGGCACGTATTGAAGGCGCCCCTGCCGGCACCAAGGGCATCTCTTTGTTCCTGGTGCCCAAATTCCGGGTGAACCCTGACGGATCTATAGGAGAATTCAACGATGTGATCTGCACCGGCATCGAGCACAAGATGGGTATCCACGGCAATTCCACCTGCTCATTGTCCTTAGGATCCAAAGGCAACTGCATCGGCACCCTGCTGGGAGAAGAAAACAAGGGCATGAAAGCCATGTTCCTGATGATGAACGCGGCCCGGCTCCTGGTAGGATTCCAGGGATTTGCCTGTGCCACCACCGCGTATATGTATGCCTTGGACTATGCCAGAAACCGGATTCAGGGAAAAGACCTCACTGAAATCATGAACCCGGATGCCAAAGGGGTGCCCATTATCCGCCACCCGGATGTCCGGCGCCAGCTCATGATGATGAAAACCTATGTGGAGGGCATGCGCTCGCTGCTGTATTTTGTGCATTATTGTTCTGACATGGCAAAATTTGCCCCGGATGACAAACAAAAGGCAAAATACCAGGGATTTGTGGAGGTGCTCACCCCCATTGCCAAAGGATATGTTACAGACCGGGCCTTTGAAGTATGCTCCCAGGGCATGCAGGTGTACGGCGGATACGGGTTCATCGAAGAATACCCCATGGCCCAGCTGCTCCGCGACTGCCGCATCACCCTGATTTACGAAGGCACCAACGGGATCCAGGCCATGGATCTTCTGGGCAGAAAACTGGGGCTGAACAAGGGCAAGCCCATCATGGACCTGTTCGGGGAAATGCAGAAAACCCTTGCCCGGGCCAAAGAGATTGACAGCATCCAGGGCTATGCCGTCAAAGTGGAAGAGGTGGTCAACAAACTGGCGGAGGTCGCCATCCACATGGGCCAGACCGCCATGTCCGACAAAATTCTGTCCGCCTTTGCCAATGCCCATCCGTTCCAGGATGCGGCCGGTGACACGGTCATGGCATGGATGCTTTTGTGGCGTGCTGTCATTGCAGCCGAAAAGCTTGAAAAAGCAAAGAAAAAAGACAAACCCTTTTACCAGGGCATCATCAAATCCCTGCAGTTTTACACGGAAACCATGCTGCCCATCACCTTGGGCCGGTTTGCGGCATTGATGAACACCAGTGCGGCAGCTGTGGAAATAGAAGATGACATGTTTCCCGGTTAACCAAAAACAGGTTACAGGAAACACATATGGGAGCATCCAGCATGCTGGACATGAACCGCATCAATTTTTTTTCCGTACTGGACCATCTGGATGACGGGGTGATCATTGCGGACATGGACGGTGTCATCCACTTCTACAACCTGGCCCAGTCGAAAATCGACGGCATTTTGCCGGAAAAAGCCATGGGCCTCAAGGTAACCGATATCTACGAGCTGAACAACCGCACAAGCATGATCATGCAATGCGCAATCCGCAGGAGCGCCATAAAAAACCGGACCTTTTTTTACAGGACCATTTCCGGAAAAGTGGCCAATACCATCACGTCTGTCTATCCTTTGTACGACAAAGAATCCATCACCGGGGTAATATGCTTTGTCAAGGATTACGCCCTGCTGCGCAGGTCCATGCCCGGGACTGTCCCGCCTGAATGCCGGTTTGAACTGGGAAACGGTACACGGTTCACCTTTGATGACCTCATCGGGTCCAGCCCCGATTTTATCCGGGTCAAGGAAACCGCCAGAAAAGCTGCTGCTTCTCCTTCCCCCATCATGATCCAGGGGGAAACCGGCACCGGCAAAGAGCTTTTTGCCCAGTCCATCCACAATTTCAGTCCCAGACAACAGGAAAAATATGTGGCGGTAAACTGTGCAGCCATCCCCAGGGATCTGATGGAAGGCATGCTGTTCGGGACCACCAGAGGTGCATTCACCGGTTCCCTGGACAAGCCCGGCCTGTTTGAAACCGCCCATAAAGGCACCCTGTTTTTAGATGAACTGCTGGCCATGCCGGTGGAAGTACAGGCCAAACTGCTGCGGGCCATCCAGGAAAAACAGGTGCGCCGGCTGGGGTCTGTCAAAGAGATTGCCGTTGATGTAAAAATCATCAGTTCCGTGAGCCAGGACCCCCGGGTGGCCATCCGGGAGAACCGACTGCGCACGGATCTGTATTACCGGCTGGGTGTGGTCATGGTCAAGCTGCCGCCCCTGCGGGACCGACTGGACAGCTTAGAGGAGCTGGTCTCCCATTTCATCACAAAATATAATCTGCGCCTGGGAACCCATATCCAAAAAATATCTTCCGAGGTGATGGCGTTGTTCCGGGTCTATCAATGGCCGGGCAATATCCGGGAACTGGAGCATCTAATCGAAGGCGCCATGAACATGGCCAGTCAGGAAAAAATTCTGGGAATTGACCAGTTCACCCCGGGACTGGATGCCCTGGATCCTGTTGATGCTAATCAAACAGATAGTGACATGAAGCCTGTTCCGGCTGGTGCACAGGAATTTTTTCAACCCCTTGCAGACATCCAGGAAAACCGCGAAAAAACGGCGGTGGAGGCAGCCCTTTCGACCTGCCGGGGTAATGTAACCCGGGCAGCCGGTATCTTAGGCATATCCAGGCAGCTGCTGCACTATAAAATCAAAAAACACCGGTTATACCGGACCGATTATATGCCCCGGCCATACGATTAGTTTTTTTCACCTGAAAAAAATTTTTCTTTTTACCTTGGATAAATGAAAAAAATTTTTTTCTTTTGCAGGGAATGCCAGGAATACCAAGGGCCATATTTTAAAGATATGGCCCTTTATATCAATACCTTGTCGGAGAATACGGCTCCGTTTTTCGGACACGGAAGCACCTGGCACATATCCTGCAGCAAAAAATACGGTCAGGCTTGCGCTAATGGCATTATCTGTGCCGTCATGAAATCACAACGGTATACAGAAATTTGCGGGCTTTCTGGGGAATCGCGCTGGGTGCTGTGGCAGCCTTGCTGGCAGCATCAGGCAGCCTCAAGGCCATTCAGACAGCTTCCATTGCCACGGCTTTCCCCTGATGTTTTTATTGTTGCTGGCCCTGTTCGGCACCTTCAGGGGGGGGGGGGGCACCGGCACAGGACACAAAACACCCAAGAAACATAATTGCCAACCCTTAAGATGAGGACCCCCGGGGGTCTTCAAAGGAGAGACCTATGTATGACCGCATGCAGGAACTGAACAGGCAAAACATGGAAAAAATCCATGA
>JAABTU010000161.1 GCA_011389715.1 Desulfotignum sp. | reverse complement strand
GTGTTTACGCCTTTTGCTATTTGTGGCAAAAGGCGTAAATAGCGTGAAATCCTCTGCTGACCCAGACCGACTCTTCTGGCAATCCGGTCCTGGGGAATCCCCAGTTGATGTAACCGGAAAATCTTGAGTTCAAGATCAAAAACAGCCGTGGCCCTTACGTCAGCAATATATGCGGAAACGGTCTGCCTGGTTCTGCCAATGGCCCGGCCGATTTCAGCAGCGGTCAGCCGGGGATTGCTTTGAAACGCACGGCGGGCCGTATTGCGTGTCTCAGCTTCCGTCAGCTGCTTGGGCCCGATGGCCATTTTGGCCGCATACAGGATCGGTTCCATCTGGTCCAGGGTGATAATCACCACCTCGATGTGGGTGGCCCCCGTTTTTTTATACGCGCCCCACCGGTGGCGCCCATCCAGGATCCGGTACCTGACCTTTGCCGGATTTTCCGGATCCGGCCATACCTGTACCTCGATGGGGTCAAATTCAAACCCATCCCGGATATTTTCTTCAAAAACGGTAATGCGCCTGTGATCAATCGTTTCCCTGGGATAAATGGATTCATCCAGGACAATATCGGAAATCAGAATTTTTACAATAACTTTTGACTTTACTTGAGCGCATCTTGCAGCCAGATGCAGCTTTCCAAAACTCAACCATCTTGCAACCATCATCCCTGAACAAATCGACCATATCAAGTTTTGAATAACATTGGTATCCACAATTTATCCGGTCCGTGAATATTTTCGTTTTGGATAATAATGGTTAACTTTCATCCTCACCATAAATATCCATATCCGGATAATGTTTTTTTGCACATTCCTGGCAAATACCGTGACTGAATTTAGCATCAGAATGTGATTGGATATAGCCCTCAATTTGGTTCCAATAGCCCTTGTCGTCCCTGATCTTTTTGCAATGTGAGCAAATGGGAAGAAGCCCACTTAAGGTTTTAATTTGCTTTATTGCGGCTTCAAGGTCACGGTTTTTTTCCTGCAGAACGGAGTTGGTAGAATGCAATTCCTGTGTGCGGTGTTGAACGGTCTTTGTCAAGTCCTGTTGATGTTGGATCAGACGGTGTTCGGCTTTCGTGCGCTGTTTACGCTGCCACAAGGCCAGTAACAGCGTGAGAAGGGCGGTGACAAATGTTGCAATGATAAGGGCGATATCCCTTTTGGTTTCTTGGCGCCATTTTTTGAGCAGATCTGTTTTGCCTTGGATGACCGCCACATGAAATGGAAAATTTCGTAACTGATAGGTTGAAATCACAGTGTGTTCGTCTTCATGGGTGGTGCTGCCGCCGGGCATGCTGCTAGAAGTGATTGCTGACAATACAGCGGCGGATGAATTGTCCGATGACAAAAGATGTGTCTTGATATCCGGGTGATTGAACCAGCTGGCCATTAACAGGCCCTGGCTATCAAACAGGGCCAAACCGCCTGCATCCAGATGCAGGTCATCTTCATATTGGTTATAAAAAAAACCGGTATCGATGACGGCGGTAAGCACGCCGATAAAAGTATTTTGACGGTTTTCCACGCGCCGACTCAAAAGAATCAGGGCAGGCCCATCACCTGAAGGCACTGTTTCAATGGCAGATTCCAGCCAGGCGGAACGAAACTGGTCAAAAGATGACAGCGTGTAAGGCAGGCCTGTTTCCCGGATACGCAATTCTTTGTCTCCATCTGCATGGGTGAAGACAATATCCCTGATTTGTGGCAGATAGGTGATCTCCTGTTTGATAAACGCGATGGTGTCCGGGCTGATAATCTCGTCCTTGTCCACCTGGCTTTTGATCATGGAGGCAGAGGACAGCAGTGCAAAATCCACTGTGTAAGTCCTGCTGGCAATGTTTTCCCCCGCCAACCGGGCCTGGGTCATTGATCTGGTGATCGATTCATTGATATGGTGATACCGGTTTCTCAGGATCGAAGCTGCGCTCAGCCCGAGAAAGAAAACTGCAAGGATACAGATCAGTACCATGATCGGCTTGAACAGGCGGTCCTGGAAAAGGCCGGTATTTATATGGGTCATTGTTCTGACAGCACCTGTTCAATCTGCCTGAACAGTACCGGATCGATGCCCAGCTGATCAACGAACCCATCCTGCAACGGCAGGAGCCGGTTCCGCCAGGTTTCCATCTGTTCGGGCTCTGGTAAAAAAACCGAGACCTTGTTTTCTATGAGCTGCGCTTTGGCCTGCTGCTGGGAGTCGGCAGCCAAGGTGCGGGAATCATCGATGTTTTTTTTCCAGGTATCCATGATAATCTCCTGGATCTCATTCGGCAGCCGGTTCCAGAAAGAGTTGCGCATCAGCGGAATATATTGGGGAAAGTACTGCCGGTCTTCGAACACAGATGTCACACCCATTTCCCACAATTTTGCACTTTGAACGGTTTCATAGGTGGTCAGCACGGCATCAACCCGGCCCTGCTGGATATGTTCAGGCAGATCCGGCCAGGGAATGATCATAGGATTGCCCCCCAGCCCCTGGATTCTCAGTTTGTTGGCAATACCGCCAGCCACCCGTATCCGAAGCCCGGATATGTCTTCATGCTGCCTTATCTGCCGGTGAATACCGAACAAATGGGCATAACCGAGATCAATCCATCCACCGATCACTTTGAAATTCAGGGCTTTTTCGATGCGCGCATTGAGATCTTTTCCCATGGGGCTGTCCAGGATACTGTAAATATCCTGGGCGCTTCTGCCGTAAAAAACTGGCAACAGAAACACACCGACATCCGGTACATACCGGGTGATATGCCAGGTGCCGGGAACGGCCATTTCCACCTTACCTTGGCCCAGTGCCCGTATAACATCCACGTCTCTGAACATCCGGGCATTTGAAAAAAAATGGACATCGATACGTCCGTCAAGGGCGGTTTTCAACTGTTCTGCAAATCGTTCTACCGCCTGAGTCTGAAAATGAGATGCCGTATTTTCCACGGAAATCCGCATTTTGGGCAGCAGGTTTGCAGTCGCTTCCCGGTCTGCCGGCGCTAAAAAGACCAAGACGGAAAACAAAATGGAAAATATGACAGCAGAACGGTTCATGGCATATGCTTTTACAATTATTTTTTAGAAAAGTCATCTAAAAATTTTTAAAATGCTCGTCCTCATATAAAGGAATCATCTGATCCAGAGACACTTCAGCGGTTTTCCGGCTCGCCGAGTTTTTGAGGAAGCCTCAATGGTTCTGGCGGACCGCTGCTGTTGATCAAGTGCAGCAGCAAGGTTCCTTCAACCAGTGGCTATATTCTACAGCGAATTCCGCAGTTCTTCTTTTGCAGTTCCAGCTTTGTGGACCGATGTTTTCAACTTGACCGGGCCGTTTTTTGACCTCTCGATCCGTCATCTGCAGCAACTTCTTAAACCACTCATTCTGTTTGTTTTCCCTCCAGCACCTTTCTGATTGTCCGGGCCATCTGGGCTTGGGTCACCGGTTTCATCAAAAATCCTTTTACCCCCTTGGCTGCGGCATTTTCTTTGTTGATCCTTTCACTGAACCCAGTGCAGAGAATGATGGGGATATCCGGCCGGATAGCAACCAATTCTTTGGCAAGCTGTATGCCGTTTAAATTCGGCATATTCATATCGGTTATGATCAGATTAAAGCAGGATGGATCGGTTCTGAATGCTGCCAAGGCATCTACGCTGCTGGTAAAGCTGGTGACGCGATATCCCAGTCGTTCAAGCATTTGCTTTTCAAGGTGAACAATAGCCCTTTCATCATCCACCAGCAGGATATGTTCCGTGCCTGTGGGAAGTGCTTGCTGCTGATTTTCAGGAACAACAGCCGTTGTTTTTTCCAACACCGGCAGATAGACATGAAAGGAAGACCCTTTTCCCGCCTCACTATGAACCCTGATGTCCCCTCCATGGGCTTTTACAATACCGTATACGGTTGCCAGGCCAAGGCCGGTGCCCTTTCCTTCTTCCTTGGTTGTGAAATAGGGATCGAAAATCTTGTTCATGACAGCAGGATTGATGCCGGTGCCGGTATCGGTTACCTTCAGAACTGCATACCGTCCGGATGCCAGGTGAACTGACGGATTATCTTGGTGAATGAAATCGGTCTCTTTGAGTTGAACGGTTATGGTCCCCCCGGCAGGTTCCACTGCATGAAAAGCATTTGTGATCAGGTTCATGGCGATCTGGTGGATCTGGGTGGGGTCAGCCATGACCGGGCCGCACTTGGTTTGGATGTTCCGCGTAATTGTGATATCTGCCGGAATGGTGGAGCGGCAGAGTTTTAAGACCTCTTTGAGAATTTTCTGGATCTGGATCGATATGCGTTTGTATTCTGAGTGCTGGCTGAAGGAAAGGATCTGCTGGACCAGTTCTCTGCCCCTGGTGCCGGCTTTGAAAATCTGCCGAATGTTTTGGCTTTCCATGCTGTCGGAAGGAAAATCATCCAGCATCATTTCCGACAGCCCCACAATGGGGAACAAGAGGTTGTTGAAGTCATGGGCAATGCCGCCGGCCAGGGACCCGATGGATTCCATTTTTTGAGCCTGGTGGAGCTGGGCATGGAGTTTTTCCCGTTCTGTTTCTGCTTGCTTGCGCTCAGTGATATCCCGGGTGATGGAAAGAATGAGATCTTCATCGTTGATGCGCAATATTCGGGCCGACATAAGCGCTGTTTTATTCTGCCCGTTTTTGTCGGTGAATTCTGCTTCCAGGTTTTCAACAATCCCGTGTTCTTTAAGCCCGGCGAGCAGCAGTTGCCTGTCTTCTGGATTGGCCCAGATATTGAGTGCAAGAGAGGATTTTCCCACCACATCCTGGCGGGTATACCCCATAAGTTTGGTGAATCCATCATTGATATCAATGTATACTCCGTCTTCAAGCCGGTTGAGATTGATGGAATCCGGGCTTGTATGAAATGCCAGACGAAATTTTTCTTCACTTTCCTGCAACGCTTTTTGCGCCCGCTTACGCTCGGTGATGTCCTGATAATTCCCCAAAAGTCCTTGTATATCAGGATCATGAAAAAGATTGCTTCCTGAAAATTCTATCCATTTGTAGCTGCCATCTTTACAAAGATATCTGCATTCCATCGTTCCGACGGCATCAGGCGTGTGCATGATCTTTTCAAAAAAC
>JAABTU010000160.1 GCA_011389715.1 Desulfotignum sp. | reverse complement strand
AATGTCCCGTTCAGTGCATCCAGAAACTCCAACCCTCCCATTTCCGGCATGAGCAGATCCAGCACCACAAGGTCCGGCCGCTCTTTGTAAAAAAGATCAATCCCTGTTTTACCGTTTTCCGCCTCCAGGACCAAAAATCCGTAATCCTCCAGAAATGTCCGGATACTCTGACGGATACAGGATTCATCATCAATGGTTAAAATTTTGACCTTGCTGTTGTTCTCCAAAGTAGCTGTCTGCCGCCTTAAATGTGATGTTTTTCCCTGCAGCCAGTATGCAGGTTTCATGACCAGACATTATTCTCATAAGAGATTCAAATGTCAAGGCATATTCATGCCAGGCACAGGGTAAGCGCATGTAGATGCAGCATCACCTATATTGACATATCCCCCTGCCCTGGTTGCTGCAAAGCATCATTGATATAGATCAACCGTTTGCGGTTTCTGTTCAAAAAAACACCTTCCCTGAAATCAGTGTTGCCCAAACCTGGTTGACATTTTGCTCCAGAACGTTACACTATAAATATTGTAACAATATATTAGGACAACAATTTTTTTGACAGCAAAGGAGGCATATAATGGCAAAAGAGGACAAAAAAAAAGATAAAGATTATTGCGACGCAGAAGACCAGAAAAATGTTGTGGAAAAAATGAGCGACTGTGACAAATCATCCAACAATGACAAAGACCGCGATGAATGTTACACCAAGGTGATCAAAGAGGATGACGGCTGCATGTCATCCTGATACCTTCTGCAAAAAGCACCTGACATCAAACACAGACCCGGTGACAGGAAAGGACATTCTGTCACCGGGTCTGCCGTATTCAGGGCACAAGATCTTCAAACACCACGGGCAGGCGCCTGTTAAGTTCCGACAGCAGCGGGATCATCAGGGCCCTGATCTGGGGATGGGCTTTTTTGGAACACCGCAGAGCAAACATGTGGCGCCATTCTCTGATATTGCCCTTGACCACAATTTCGGTTTTCAAAGAATTGGGCAGCACCTCCCTGGCCTGTTCCGGCCGCCACCCGCTTTTGAGCAGCTCCAGGTAGTATTTCTCCGCATCTTTCATGGCCGACTCCCAGGTTTCCTGCTGGGCCGGGGTGCTGTCTTCCCACCAGCAGGGCCGGATGAACGCCATTTTTCCGTCGTACCGTACATACCGGGTGGATTCCTGGGCAAAGGAAAACAGCCGGTGCCGCACCAGTTCATGGGTCACCCCCCGGTTGGTGACAAACCGGACCATGATGTCGCCGAATTCGACCATGGCATGGTGGCCCCGGTCCCGCATCCGGGCCACAAATCCGGCGGCGGAATCCGGTGTGATTTTGTCTTCGGATTTGTAACAGGTTCGGCCTGCCGCTTCAATGGTCTGAAGCAAGTCCTCCGGCAGGCTGATGATCTCATACCCCTGGTCGATAATTTGCATGGGATTCCTCCTTAACCTTATTATCCCGTGAATATACCATATCATACCCCAAAAAACATGTGAAATTTCTGCTGCGGCAGAGCCAGGCATTCCGTCATCCGCCCCTGTTGCATGGTCACTTCCGCCACCGGTACCTGCTGCGGCACAAAATCATCATGGGTGACCATGACAATGGTGATGCCCTGCCGGCACAGATCCACTGCCATCTCTTCCACCACGGTCCTGCTCTCCTTGTCCAGGGAAGCAGTGGGCTCATCCAGCAGCAGCACCCTGGGATTTGCAATCACGGCACGCAGCAGACCAAGGCGCTGGCGCTGTCCACCGGACAAGGCGGCACCGGATTCATCCAGTCCCAACGCCCCAAGCTGCACCCGGTCCAGCAGGGACCGAAGCGATTGATCCGACGGCAGGATTTTCCCCTTGTTAACCCCCAGGTGAAATGGATATGCCAGGATATCCCGCACCGGCCGGTCCGGAACAAACGGGGTCTGCTGAAGATAGGTCACCTGCTGCCGCAGTCCCGGCGGGTCCCACTCTGTCAGGCACTGCCCCATATAGCGAATCTCCCCTGAAATCGGTTGCTCCAGTCGGTTCATCAGCCGGAGCAGGGTGGATTTACCCGACCCGGACGGACCCCGGACCTGTGCAAACACCCCTTCGGGCAGGGCCATATCCTGGCGGTCAAGAACGGTTCGGCCTCCGGGCCAGGAAAAGGAGACTTTGTCAAATTCAAAACACAGCGCATCTTTCTTCAAAGACAGTTTCCCTTCCGCCTGTTTTGCGGTAGTGATTATGTTGATTCTGCAACGTATCACATTCAGGAAAAATTGTGCATTGTTTTCTCAGCCCTCCCGCCTCTTTAATCTTGCATATCAAAAGCGCACCCACCGAGGCAATGCCCGGCACCAAACCGACCAGTAATTCAGATGAGTTTAGAAGAAGAATCAAATTACCCGCATTCGTTTTTCCGAAGAAAAAACAAAAAAACTCGGATATTTCAGACTGAAAAATAATATGGTAAAATAACATTTGTTATCAACTTGATAAAAACACAAGGAGATTCGCAGAACATGGCATCCAAAGCACCGGTTTTTGAAAAAATCTATCAGGACTACCTGACTCGGGTGACCGGCCTGAACCTGACAGGAAAACAGGATCTGCTGGGAATAGAGGTGGACGGGCAGACCATCACCATCCCCTTTTTCAATGAAACCTGTACGGTCACTCCCCAGAAGATTGTGGATCACAACGGCCGCAGACCCCCTCATTCAGTGTGTGTCATTTTGTGCCAGTATCTGCTGCTGAGCCCTGATGTCCTGGATGACGGCAGAGAGCTGGTGACATACCGGGATTTCAGGGATGCTGCCCCATACGTGCAGGGGTTTGACAACACCGCCCAAAAACCGGTTTCCCGGTCTTTTGCCGGCCGGCTTGCTGAACTTGAGGCCAGCTGCCGGCATCTGGGGGGAACACCGTGTGACCGGGGGATCTCCTGTGATCTGTCGTATGTGTTTGAGGCCCTGCCCAGGGTACGGATTTACCTAGTTTTCAATGATGCGGACGAGGATTTTCCAGCGGACTGCTCTTTGCTGTTTGAAAAACAGGCGGCCGAATACCTTGACATGGAATGCCTGGCCATGATCGGCATGGTGCTGGCGGAACGGTTGGCGGGAAAAGACAACCCGGATATAGCCATGCTGGCCTGACGACCCTGATTATTGCATATATCTTCAAAGAGTAAAGTTTCAGGCGAAGGATACCTGCGTCTGTCATTTTGAAAAATCCTGATGTGTCTTGCGGACAACAATATCCACATCGCTGCCAAGAGAATTCAGGCATGCAATCATTTTTGCCTCACTTATCCCAAGGATATTCCAACAGATCCAGTTCATCAATAAACCGGACCGGTAATCTTTCTGGTTTTTGGATATCAATTGGGTGTTGGTAACAATGGCTGTTGCTGCGATCAGGGCATCTGCTATCAGCAACCCATGACTTAAGCCGATAGGTTTTAAGCAGGACTGTCGCTTTATCGGAAATTTGATTGTCCAGGTTGAGGATCTCGAATCGCTGAAAAAAATGATCCAGTAAAGTGAGCTCTTTTTTGTTCCGACAACCGATGATCATCTCCATTGATGTCACAACGCTGATAGCCAGCAATGATTTATCTTCAATCTGCTGAAGGCAGTTCACAGCATCTTCAATAAAATGGGCTGCATCGATAAGGATATCCGTATCGACAATAATCATATCAACTGACACCCCACTCTGTTTTTCTGGTGTTACGAACCCATTGGCTGCTGTCCTTCATTTCCATTCGGTCTTACCAAATCTCGATAAACGGTTCACTGGCAATTTTATTCCTAACTGCCTTTTTCATCGGACGGTTCCTTTTGTACCGATTTTTTAAAAACGCTATAAAATCAAAGACCTGTTGTTGCGCTTCCGGCGGCAGGGTGGCAATCTCATTATTTATGTTCCGGGCTTCCATTTTAAACCTCATTACCTTGAGAGCACTTCAACTTATTGTTTTTGTATGTATTATCAATATACCTCTTTTTGTCATAAATGCAAATTCAAAACTTTTCCCCGCAACGTCATTTCATTAGAGAAAAGGGATGACACATTGAAAACAAATTTTTGTCCTTGACAGGGATTTATTTTTTACATAGATTGACAAAAATTCTGCAATAGAAATTGCAGCGAGCTGAACCAAAATTTTTTTTAAATTGTTAAAGCCAAGGCCAAGAAGGTCGGACAGGAGAACTTGCCTGTCCAGATATTCTTGGCCTTTTTGTTTTTGAACAGGATGCAGGAAATGACATAGCAGACAAAAATAAGGAAGACGGCACAGGATCCGGTCAAAGAGCCGTGCCGCCTTCCGGGCTGAAATCCTTTGCAGCCGGGGGAAAAACACTTTGGTGGAAGTCCATGCCGCTGCCCGAAATCCACGACATCAAACCGTACATGGCATCTTATTACGGCGTGGAAAATACCACGGTTCCCGAATGGATGGTTCCATTGTCCCGGGGCTGATCGTCACCGCCGGCATCAGTCTAAAATTCTGAAAAATTTAAAAAAATGGTTGACATAAGTTTCAAAGCCTGTATTATATAAAGATGTTTCATTCTTTTCGGTGTTTATCAAGATCCAATCTGTGATTTATTCCTCAAAGTGCGAAGCGAATTTTTTTTTATTTTATTTTTTTAGGAGAATGCCAACATGGCGAATGGTACAGTAAAGTGGTTTAACGATGCAAAAGGGTTTGGATTTATTGAACAAGAAGACGGTGGAAATGATGTATTTGTGCATCACTCAGGCATAAATGCCATGGGTTTCAAATCCCTCAACGAAGGGGACAGCGTTTCTTTTGACATCACCGAAGGCCAGCGCGGACCCGCTGCAACAAATGTGACTGTAAGATAACCAGGGTGTAATCACCCAGTTTATATAGTCTGACCCAAAGCCCCTGGATGGTATACTGTCCAGGGGCTTTTTTTATGCCCGGCCCGGGTTCTGTTTCTGGAAAACGGCACCATCTTTTTGGACGGCACGTTCGATGCCCTTACCGCTGCCGCTGATCCGAGAATCAGACAATTTTTAAAAAAAATTTACCCGTGACCCCAAAGATGGTATAACCCGGGCAGTAAAATCAAAACCAGACCCGGT
>JAABTU010000159.1 GCA_011389715.1 Desulfotignum sp. | reverse complement strand
CATACAATGATCTTTTTGAAAGACGTCAGGAAGGTGATTACATTGATTTTGTCACTTTCCAAGAGCCGCAGGTCCTGCCACTGATTTCAAGGACAGATCAACTCATCCGGCACATTTCTGCTCTCATCGAAAAGTAAATTAAATCAGAATCCAGTATCCGTCTGCGAGGGGCCTGTAAAACGTTGAGCCCCTGGTGGGGCCTTGCTGCAGGACTGTCAGAACTATGTTCTCAGGCCGGCGGCAAGGCCCCACCAGGGGCGGGTCAACTGCACAACACCCACTCGGAGGGGTAATCTGTCAAGTCTGAATAACGGCCATGCCCTGGCAGGCACAACAAAGCATGAAAGCGGTTAGCTGTTAGCTGAGTACTGATGGCTGACGGCTGACGGCTGATGGCTTTCATATAAAAAAATGCCGGGGACCAGGTCAGATCTGCACGGACGGAAACCGTGACCGGTCGGTATGGGGATAGAACTTGGCACCGGAAAACAAGGTCATGAACGACTGGTTCACGTTCAGCTCAATGTAGGTGATGGTGTCTCTCACCGCCATGACCCGGTCAAAGGCATCCGGATCGGTCAAAATCTGCCGGGCCCCTTTCAGGGAGGTGTTGCCCAGCACCTGGAACCGATCCACCGGGATATCGGGCAGCATGCCGATGGATATGGCGGATTTCGGGTTGATGAATGATCCGAACGTACCGGCCACATAAAATGTCTCCAGGTCTTCAAACGCCAAGCCTGCGGTCTGGGCCACAATCACCTCCAGGATGGTGTACATGGCCGCCTTGGCACTGGTCAGGGAATTCAGGTCCACCTGGGACAGACAGATAGGGTTTCCTGTGCCGGAATCGGCCGCATCCACCAGCACGAATGCCGGGATCCCGTCCTGGTCCTTCAGTCGTCCTTCACAGGCTTCAGGCACCAGCTTTCCCCGGATATCGATGCGGCCGGTGAGAAACAGGGCCGCTGCCAGATCGATCATGCCGGACCCGCAAATGCCCACAGGCGGATGGTCTGCAATGGTGTGGATGACCAGTTCCCTGGTAGAAGGATCCACTGCCACCCGGTCGATCACCCCGGGCTTTGCGGTCATGCCTATCTGGCTGACCCCGCTCTCCAGGGCCGGGCCGGCAGCCCCGGCACAGGCCATGAGCCAGTCTTTGCTGCCCAGCACAATTTCCGCGTTGGTACCCACATCCACCATGATGCAGGGTGCCTCTTTCAGATCCAGGTCCGCTGCCAGAATTCCGGCCAGCAGATCCCCGCCGAAATAGGACCCGATATTGGGAAACAAAAACACCTGCCCTTTTGGATGCATATCCAGCCCGATCCTTTGCGCTGCCAGGGTATCGGGAATATTGGTGCAGGGGATATAGGGTTCCTGGATGATCCCGAAGGCGGGCAGACCGGCAAACAGATGGGTCATGGCGGTGTTGCCGGCCCCAGCCAGCAGAAACACCCGGTCCGGGGAGGCCCCGTTTTCTCTGCACAATTGTGCCAGGTGCCGATTTACCGCTGTCACTGCCAGATCCTGGAGTTCAGCCCGGCCCCCCGGGGTCCGGGCATGGTGAATCCGGGTGAGCACATCCGATCCGATATCCGCCTGGGGATTGTCAAAGCCTGTTTCGGCAAGCGTTTCCCCGGTATTCAGATCCACCAGGGAGATCACCATGCGGGTGGTGCCGATATCCAGGGCCGCCCCCAGCACCGGAGCTGAATCTGCCGGATCCAGCAGGTCCACCACCAAAAAGGACCGGCGGTCCCGGAACAGCACCACCTTTGCCTGCCAGTCCCAGGCCCGCAGCCGGGCCGAAAGATCCGGCACCAGATGCCAGGGAAGATGCACATACCCGGTATCCAGCTCCTTTCTCAAGGCCTGCTCCAGACGTTGGGCATCTGCGGTGTTGTTGCCCAGAGCCGGCGGGATCATCCGGATGATGCGCACATATCCCGCCTCCCTGATCTGTCCCGAACCGCCTGTTCGTTCTGTGACGTCCATTTCCCTTGAACTGCACCTGTTCCCTGAACCGGGAACCTGCCCTGGACTGCGCTGTTGTCCTGCGCCGTTCTGTTGTCCTGCACCGTTCATTTGCCCGGATTCGCCCAGTTGTCCGGCACCGTCCAGCTGTCCGGAACCGCTCATTTGCGCAGTTCCTCCAGCCGGGCCTTGACTTTGGGAAAATAGTTGAGTTCGGTGTGGGGTAAAAATAAGGCCCCCATGTAATGGTCCATGTAAGACGGGGTGGAGGCCAGTTCAAAATTGGTCATCATGTTCACCACCTGGGTCACGCTCTGGCGCAGGGAATTGGTCAGGCAGTTGATGCGGCATCCCAGCAGCGACCCGTTGCCCAGGTAGGTGACCTTTTCCGGTGGAATCTCCGGCAGCAGGCCGATGGTGATGGCCGATGCCAGGTCCACATAGGATCCGAACCCGCCGGCCAGGATGATCCGTTCAATATCCCCCACCTTGAGCCCGATCTCGTCCAGCAGGGTCAGGGCCGCGGAATACATGGCCCCTTTGGCCCGGATCAGATTGTCCAGGTCCGGTTCGGTAATGGTGATGTCCCGGTCGATCTGGGTGTCTTTCTCATACACCAGGACATACTCCCAGATGTCATCGGTCTGCCGGATTCTGGAGGTGGAAAGCTCCTGGTTGAATTTGCCCCGGGAATCGATGATCCCGGTCTCCAGCATCCTGGCCGCCAGGGTGATGAGACCGGATCCGCAGATCCCTCTGGCTTTTTTATTGCCCACGGTAATGATCATGGGTTCATACGTGGCAGGATTGATGGACACATCCTCGATAGCCCCTTTGGCGGCCCGCATGCCGAACTTCACCCCGCCCCCTTCAAAGGCCGGGCCGGCTGAGGCGGCAGTGCACATTATCCATTCCTGGTGCCCGATGGCAATCTCCGCATTGGTGCCGATATCCATATACAGGGTCAGTTCAGGAGACCGGTACATGCCTGATGCCATGATACCGGATATGATATCCCCACCAACATAAGAGGAGACCCCCGGATACACCAGGGCCGTGGCATGCTCTACCAGATCCAGGCCGATCTCTGCGGCATGGAAGGGGGGGTACAGAACAGCGGCAGGCACATAGGGATCTCTTCTGATATAACTGGGATTGATCTTCAGCAGCAGCTGGGTCATGGTGGAGTTGCCGGCCAGGGTAATGGCGGAAACCTCATGCTTTTGAATACCGGCTTTTTTGATAATTGCGCCGATTATGGTATTGATGGTTTCCACGATCTTCCGGTGCAGAGTTGCCAGGCCATCTCCTTTTTCAGCGTAAATGATCCGGGAAATCACATCCTCGCCATAGCTGATCTGGGCATTGAACTCCCCCTGCTGGGCCAGCACCTCTCCGGTATGCAGATCCAGAACCTGACCAAACACCGTGGTGGTACCCACATCCACGGCAATGGCAAAATTTCTGTCCGTGGTATCCCCGGGCTCGATATTCACGATCTCATTCTTTCCGTCTTCCCGCACCGGCCGCAAAATGGTGGCCGTGACCTTGAAATTCTCCTGCCGGATAATATCCGGTACCCGGCGGATCAGGCCCAGGTCCATGGTGAGCCGGTGTTCGTCATGATGAATCCGCAGATGGTTCATAATCCGTGCCACATCCGCCAGGTTGTCTTCCTCGGCAGCCGGGTCCATTTCCAAGCATATCTTTTCCATAGGGGGTATGAACAGCCCGTCCTGTTTGAGATCCTCCAGATCAATGGAGATGGCCTGGGCCGTATGCCGGTCCATGGTCTGGGTAAGACGGCTGGTTTCCATTTCAGACTCCACGGGAATGCGCACCGTGAGATCAGAAGTTACCGTGGCCAGGCAGGCCAGACGGTATCCTTTTTCCCTGTCTGCATCGGACAATTGTTCAGAAATACCGCCGCCCACCTCGCCGGATTCAATCTTCACCCGGCATTTGCCGCACACCCCGCCGCCGCCGCAGGAAGCATTGATATGTACCCCGGCTTCCATGGCTGCCCGGATCAGGCTTTCGCCGTCATCAACGGTTATCTGTTTATTATATGGTAAAAACTGAATGGTATGGGTCATGACAAGATCCTCCCTGAGAATATTCTTAAAAATGTATGAAAAAGCGGCAAAACCATCCGCCAGTATGCTCAAACAACAACAATTATAGACCCAACCCGGTTGTTTGCCAAGGAACAAACCCATTTATTTGAATTTTGCCCGTCAAATTACATTGAATTTTGCACAGGTTTATGAAATTATGAAATATTTGGCAGCACAATACCATCAATAATATGGTTAAACATTAAACAAGGACAAATGAATGATTCATCAAAAGGGGATACCAATGAAATCAGTTGACGAATCTAAATTACGGGAAATATTCGGTGACAACAACGTCAAAACAGACCCGTCCGACCTTTACGCCTTCGGATCTGATTCCTCGGTGCACCACGCCATGCCCTGGGCTGTTGTCAGGCCGGATACCACCGAGCAGGTGCAGAAACTGATGGCCTATGCCAACGATGCCCTGATTCCGGTTATTCCCAGGGGCGGCGGATCCGGCATGTGCGGCCAGACCGTTCCCATATACGGGGGCATCATTCTGGACATGAAACGCATGAACCGGATTCTGGAGATCAACCTGCCCGATGTCTACTGCCGGGTGGAACCCGGGGTGGTGGATGATGACCTGAATCTGGCACTCAAACCCCACGGCATGTTCTATCCGCCGACCCCGGCCTCTTCGCGCATTGCCACCATCGGCGGTGAGATCGCCAATAATGCCTCCGGGGTTAGATCCGTCAAATACGGGGCCACCAGGGATGCGGTCCTGGGCATGAAAGTGGTGATGCCCAACGGCGACCTTGTGACCTTAGGAGCCCACACCCGGGTAGAGGCCTCAGGGTACCAATTGCACAAACTCATGGTGGGATCCGAAGGCACCCTGGGTATTGTTGTGGAAGCCACCCTTAATTTTGTTCCCATACCGGAATACCGGTGCATGGGCATTGCCAATTTCGACCACCTGTCCCATGCCGGGGGCGCCATCGGGGCCATCATGGCCTCCGGGGCCATCCCTTCCATGCTGGAACTGGTGGATTCCGTGGCCATCAA
>JAABTU010000158.1 GCA_011389715.1 Desulfotignum sp. | reverse complement strand
CGGCCATGGCCAAGGGCGTGGAAGATACCGCTTTTTACCGCTACCACCGCCTGATCTGCCGCAATGAGGTGGGAGGAGATCCCGGCCGATTTGCTGTAAATCACCGGCAGTTTCATGGGGCCTGTGCCCGTGCACAAAAAGAACATCCACTGGGATTGCTGGCATCCACCACCCATGATACCAAGCGCAGTGAGGATGTCCGGGCCCGGCTGGCACTGCTTTCCGAAATCCCGGATCAGTGGGCGGGTGCGGTCCGCAGATGGGCCGGCAATAATGCCCGCCTTCGCACAGGGGAAGTTCCTGACGCCAATACCGAATACCTGCTGTACCAGACCCTGGTCGGGGCCTGGCCCATTGGCCTGGAAAGGATCTGTGCCTATATGGAAAAAGCGGTCAAAGAAGCCAAGGTGCATACCTCCTGGACAGCCCCTAATAATGGGTATGAGCGTGGTCTGGCTGATTTTATCGCAGCCGTACTGGCAAACAAAACATTCTGCACAGACCTGGAAAATTTTGTCGCAGATCTTATTGAACCCGGCAGAATCAACAGCCTTGCCCAGACCCTGATCAAACTCACAGCCCCGGGAGTCCCGGACATCTACCAGGGAACTGAACTGTGGGATTTGAGCCTTGTGGACCCGGATAACCGCAGGCCGGTGGATTATGCCCTGCGCCGCAGCCTGCTCCAGGAGTTACCACAACTCGGTCCAGAAGAGATTATGGCCGGAATGGACAAAGGCCTGCCCAAACTCTGGGTCATCCGGCAGGCCCTGCATCTGCGCCGGAACTTTCCGGAACTTTTTGGTCCCAAGGCCGATTACCGCCCGTTGTACGCAACCGGCAAAAAAGCGGACCACCTGGTGGCGTTTTTTCGGGGACAGGCTGTGATCTCTCTGACCCCAAGACTTGTTATGGGCCTGAATAATGACTGGGACGATACCATTTTAGAACTGCCTGAGGGAAAATGGCACAACGTTCTGACAGGTGATGCTGCAGAAGGCGGCCCTGTAAGGCTTCAGGAACTGCTGCGCCGTTTTCCTGTCGGCTTGCTTATACAAAGGAGCTGACCGCCATGGTTGATATGCGGGTTTGGGCACCACAAGCCCATGAAGTAACATTACACAGCAATAACCAGGTGCTTGCCATGACAAAAGATGCAGAAGGCTGGTGGCATGTGGATGCACCTTTTATGCACCACGGCGTTGATTATGCGTACGGGGTGGACGGCAACGGACCGTTTCCGGATCCGCGCTCCTTCTGGCAGCCCAATGGGATTCACGGGTTTTCCAGATGGGTGGACCATTCTCTTTTTGCGTGGACAGATGCCGGCTGGCAGCAGCCGCCTCTGGGATCAGCCGTCATCTACGAGCTGCACGTGGGAACCTTCACCAGGGAGGGAACATGTAGTGCAGCTATCGGCCGCCTGGATCATCTGGTGGAACTGGGTATCACCCATGTGGAACTGATGCCGGTGGCACAGTTTTCCGGCAGCCGCGGGTGGGGCTATGACGGGGTGGATCTGTACGCCCCCCACCAGGCTTACGGGGGACCAGAGGGGATGAAGCATCTGGTGGATGCCTGTCATCAACGCGGGCTTGCTGTGCTGCTTGACGTGGTTTACAACCATCTGGGTCCTGCGGGAAATTATCTGAACCAGTTTGCGCCTTATTTCACTGACCGGTATGCCACCCCTTGGGGGGATGCCGTTAATTTTGATGAACAAGACAGCAATGAGGTGCGGCAATTTTTTATAGAAAATGCCATCATGTGGCTGCAGGACTACCACTTTGATGGGCTGCGCATTGATGCGATCCATGCTATTCTGGATACATCTGCCATCCATTTTCTGGAAGCCCTCGCCAATGCCGTAAAAAATCTGGAAACAGCCCTGGGCCGGCATCTTGTCCTCATTGCAGAAAGCGATCTTAATGATCCCCGGGTGGTACGTCCGCCAGCGGTGGGGGGATACGGCATTGATGCCCAGTGGAACGAGGATTTTCACCATGCCCTGCATGCGGTGTTGACAGGTGAAAACCAGGGGTATTATCAGGATTTCGGCACCCTGGCCCAGCTGGCCAGGGTGTTGACCCAGGGACTGGTGTATGACGGGTGTTATTCTGTTTACCGCCGCCGCTGTCATGGGCGGCCCGCCACCGGGATTTTTGGCACCCAGTTTGTGGGGTGTCTGCAAAACCATGACCAGGTGGGCAATCGGGCCCTGGGAGAGCGCACAAGCCGGCTGCTCTCTGTGGACCTGCTCAAAATCGGGGCTGCCCTGGTAATGACGTCTCCTTTTGTTCCCATGCTGTTTCAAGGGGAAGAGTGGGGGGCCTCAACTCCATTTTTGTATTTTACCGATCACCAGGAACCTGAGTTGGGAGCAGCGGTGAAACGCGGACGGCGCAAAGAGTTTGCCGCCTTTGGGTGGGAAAGCGAAGAGATCCCTGATCCTCAGGCTGAAGAAACTTTTCTGCAATCCAGGCTCAATTGGGATGAATTGCAAAAGGAGAGTAGCAACCGGGTGCTGGCGTGGTACCAGTCTCTGATCCAACTGCGGCGCCGGCTGCCGGATTTGACAGATGGCCGGATGGAAAAAACTTGTGTTTTTTATGATGAAACTGCCAGGTGGCTGGTCATGACACGCGGATCTGTGATGGTGGCCTGCAATTTTTCACAGGTGCCCCAAAGCGTTGTATGTTCAGATGTGAAAGATAAAAAAATGGTTCTGTGTTCAAAAAATGATCTGGTTGTAAAAGAAGAGGCCCTTTTGCTGCCAGAAGAAACTGTTGCAATACTGGTGGGTTGATAAAAATTTTCAACAAGGAGAAAAGATATGAGCACAAAAAGAAAACGCGTTACCTTCACGGTTGTTGCACCGGAAGCAGTGAAAGTCGTTTTGTCGGGGAGTTTCAACAACTGGTCTGAAAACGCTGATCTCATGAAAAAGGATGAGACAGGAACATGGAAAAAAATCAAAATGCTGCCCAAAGGCACCTATGAATATAAATTCATTGTGGATGGAACATGGACCTGCGATCCCAATTGCCCTGACATAGTTCGGGATGCGCAGGGTTCGGAAAACAACACGATTGTCGTGTGAACGGTTGTGAAGGCGACAGATTTGGTAGCAAAAATAACACTATAAAAGGAGAAAAAACAATGGGTAAGAAAGAAGCGTATGAAAAAAAAATAGAGGCACAGCTGAAAGAATGGAAAATCGACATCGATAAGATGAAGGCGAAAGCCGACAAGGCAGATGCCGAGGCCAAGCTTGAATATTATAAGCAAATCGAAGATTTGCGCACCAAACAGGAAGCTGCCCAAAAAAAGCTTACAGAGCTGAAATCCACTGGTGAAGCGGCATGGGAAGATCTTAAAGCCGGTATTGACCTTGCGTGGAGTTCACTGGGAGAGGCTGTAAAATCAGCCAAATCCAGATTCAACTAATCCAGATTCAACTGTAGGATTGTTCAAAAGACAATCCCGACAGGTTTTTTTCAAATGATCTGCAGGTCATTGATGCCGGCAAAAAAAATGAATCCAGGGCTGAAAACAAGATAGTATTTGCAGGAGAATAGTATGAATACCGCAAAACAAGACAATTACGTACAATGGTTTGAAGATCTGAATTCAAAAGATGTCGGTCAGGTAGGGGGCAAGAATGCGTCACTGGGGGAGATGGTCCGGGCACTTAAAAAAAAGGATATCCTTGTTCCGGACGGCTTTGCCACAACCACAACCGCCTATCGGGCATTCATCGAAAAAAACCAGCTGCAGGGCAAAATCACAAAATTGCTCAAATCCTATCAGCAAAAAGAGGCATCACTGCAAAAAACAGGACAGGCCATCCGGGATTTGTTCAAGCAGGGAGAAATGCCGGAGGATGTGACACAGGCAATTTCCAGTGCCTATAAGGATCTTGCCGGGCGTTACGATGCAAAAGATGTGGATGTGGCGGTCCGATCGAGCGCCACGGCCGAGGACATGCCAGAGGCCAGTTTTGCCGGCCAGCAGGAATCTTTTTTGAATGTATCCGGGATAGATGCCCTGCTTGCGGCATGCAAAAAGTGCATGGCGTCTCTGTTCACGGACCGGGCCATTGCCTACCGGGAAGAAAAGGGATTTGAACACATGAAGGTGGCCCTCTCCGTGGGTGTTCAGAAGATGGTCCGTTCCGATCTGGCCGGTTCCGGGGTGTTGTTCACCCTGGATACTGATTCCGGATTTCCGGATGTGGTCCTGATCAATGCAGCCTGGGGCCTTGGCGAAAATGTGGTCCAGGGTACGGTCAACCCGGATCAGTATACGGTTTTTAAACCATTTCTGGGAAAGGAGGGCATCGATCCTATTATTGAAAAAACCCGCGGTTCCAAGGAAAAGAAAATGGTGTATGCCAAAACCAAGCCCACCAAAAACCTGAATACTTCCAAAGAAGAGCGTGAATCCTTTGTGTTGACGAACCGCGAGATCATGCAGCTTGCCCGCTGGGGCGTAGAGATTGAAAAACACTATGACACGCCCATGGATATCGAATGGGCCAAAGACGGTGAGCAGGGAGATCTGTTCATTGTGCAGGCCAGGCCGGAAACCGTGCAGTCCCAGAAAACCGTTGGAAACATGAAGACATATACGCTCACACAAGATTCGGGAGAGCGTCTGGTTACCGGACTGGGTATCGGCCAGGCCATTGCCGCAGGAAAGGTCAGCCTTATCAAGAGTGCAGAGCAGATCGATCAGTTCCAAACCGGTGCTGTGCTGGTAACCACCATGACCGATCCGGACTGGGTCCCGATCATGAAGCGCGCTGCAGCCATTGTCACTGATCAGGGGGGGCGCACCTCCCATGCCGCCATTGTCAGCCGCGAGCTGGGAATTCCCGCCATTGTGGGTGCAGAGGATGCAACACAGATCCTCAAGCAGGACCAGGAAGTGACGGTCTCCTGCGCCAAAGGAGACAAGGGGTATGTATATGCCGGAAAACTGGAATTTGAAACAAAGGACCTGAACCTGGAGGATATTCCGGAAACGAAGACCCGGATCATGCTGAATATCGGGACCCCCGAAGCGGCCATGCGCTGGTGGAAACTGCCCTGCAAAGGGGTGGGCCTGGCCCGCATGGAATACCTGATCAACAATGTGATCAAGA
>JAABTU010000157.1 GCA_011389715.1 Desulfotignum sp. | reverse complement strand
AAATCCAGCAGTACCATGAAGCCAATCCTTTAAAAGAGGGCATGCCCACCCAGGAACTTAAATCCAAGTTCAAGTACATCAAAGATCCCAAATTCTTCAATATCCTGTTTTCCCGGCTTGACAAGGAAAACACTGTGGTACTGGACAAAAACCTGGTGAAACTGGCAGGATTTGAAGTAGCTTTGCAGGTGGACCAGCATGAAGTAAAGCAAAAAATCATTCAGATTTACCGGACCGCAGGCCTGACCCCGCCTTTTTTCCGGACAGTGTGCCAGGATCTGGACCTGGACAAAAATACGGCAAAAGATGTGCTGCAGATGCTCATTGATGAAAAACAGATCGTCAAGACAAAGGATGACCTCTATTTTGATGCAGATGCTATTGCCCGGCTGGAAAAAGACCTGACAGATTTTCTCAAAAAAAATGAAAAAATTTCCACCCCGGAATTCAAGGATATGACAGGGATTTCCCGAAAATTTGTCATCCCCCTCATTGAATACTTTGATTCCGTCAACCTGACCATCCGGGTGGGAGACTTGCGTCAGCTGCGGCGAAAGATTTGAAAGGCAAAATGTAGCAGGCCCAGGCACCTGCTCCATTGTTTCAACATTCTATATGGTTTCAAACATTTTCTGAGCAAACCCGGGCAGTACAAAGGAAGCCCTGTGCATTTCAGGGGTATAATAACGCAGCTGAGACTGGATTTCATCAGATATATCTCTTGCCGGCTGTTGGAGATCCGGCCCCAGTGAGCCCAGGCAGATTCCGATATTGCCCCCCGGATATGTGGGAACCATTATGCAGGCATATGCCTGTTTTACAAACAGCTGCCTTGTGATGCGGGCAAGGTTTGTCACACATTCCTGGTGCAGATAAATGGATTCCCCCTGGGTGGCCACAATCCCGTCAGGTTTTAACGCGGCTTTCAGCCCATTGTAAAACGGCTCTTGAAAAAGCACCTCCCCGGGTCCCACAGGGTCGGAAGAATCAACAATAATCACATCATACCGGTTCTTTTGTTCCCGGACATAGGCATTGCCGTCCCCGATGAAGACGCTGACCCTGGAATCATCAAATCCACAGGCAAGGGTGGGCAAAAACTGTTTTGACACCCTTACAACCGCTTCATCAATTTCACAGAAATCAATGGTTTTTACACAGTCGTGGCGGCAGACCTCCCGCAAAATCCCGCCGTCTCCGCCGCCGATGACCAGCACGCTTTCAGGAAACGGATGGGCAAACAACGGCACATGGGCCAGCATTTCCTGGTAACTGAATTCATCAAATTCCGTGAGCTGAATAATGCCGTCCAGGGCAAGCATTTTTCCAAAATTTTTGGTTTGAAACACCTCGATCAGCTGATACCGGCTCTTTTCTTTGTGAAGGATCTTTTCAATTTCAAGGGCAAACCCCATCCCGGACCACATGGAACAGGTTTCAAAAAACCAGCCGTCTTTGATATGATTGGTTTCTGCCATTTTGTTCTCCATTTTTTTCCCCTTGTGCATGAACGGTATGGGGGATAAGGTTGCAGCAGGGCTGTACTCCTCATCCCCCATAGCCCATACATCTGTAATTTTTACTGCCGCAGAGCGATCTGCATTTTGTAATGGCGGCCCTTGAAAAAAGAAACGGCAAACTCAGCCACCTGCCTGGGATCATAATATTTGCAGCTGAACACATCCAGGTATACAGTGTTGGAGGCATTTGCAAAATGCCCGGATATCAATGATGTCTCAATGAGCTGGGTCATGCTGAACCCTTCCACCCTTTCATCTTCTCCAAAATGCACCACCTGGCACTCCCCATACCGTTTCATCTCGATAAGATCGCACAACTGGTGCACAAAATCCTTGATACTTCCGGCATCCCTTATAACAGCCGGATCAGTGTCATAAATGTCAACAGAAGCCAGAACACCCCAGGGATTATTGTGTGCATATTCCTTTTTCCAGGATATGGGATGCACCTTTGAATTTGCAATGGTTTCACCGATTTCCTGCTGTTCAAAGGGTTTGGAGATGATGCCCCTGTTCTGGTCAGAAGAGATCACCACATTTTTTGATCCAAAGGAATCTTTCATGGAGTCAATGGCCTTTTCCAGGTCGATATTGTCACCGCAGGTGAAAATATCCACTGCTGCATAATCATGTTCCGGCCATGCATGGATTGTAAAATGGGATTCCGCGATAACCACGACACCGCTGACTCCCTGGGGATCGAATTTGTGAAAAGATGAGCTGATAATGGTGGCCCCGCTGTTTTCTGCTGCCTGTAACAGGGCATTTTCCACACGGATTTCATCCAGAAAGGCGGTGGCACAGCATGCATAATATTCAATGGTTATCTGCCGTCCCAGAGCAAAAAAGTCATTTTTCCGGGAATCTTCAACAAATGTAATATTTTTATCAAGCATTACTTCTGTCTCCAATTGTCAATAAAAATATCGGTTAAAATTACCCCAAAACTTCGTTGGGATGCCAAAAACAGACTGCACCTTTGGACCTGCATACCAGATGCGGTATGCAAAAGGGCAGCAAAACGGCAAAAAAGATGTTTGTCAATTATCCAAAAGCGAAAAAAATTTTTTATGCCGTGGTTTGTGCCGGAACAATCCTTTTCTGTAAAATGTTGATCATGTCCAGGGCATTACCTCTGCTAAAACAACTGCAAAGACCCTGTGATCCAGTTTTACGGCATGGACAGATCCGGTTTGTCTGCAAGCAGCAGACCTTGTCCTGGCTGGCTTACGAAAAGCCGGGCTGTGGGAAATATGATTGTGACGGGGGTGGGTATCGGAGACATATGTGAAGTGAAAATGGTTCCTGTGCAAAAAAGGCTTTGTACCTTTTATCCCCCAAGCAGCAATCGCAACTCCCTGGCCTGCGGCATGAACAAGGCATGCCGGATCATTTTTTGAATATGTAACCTGCCGAATAAACATGGAATTTTTAATCTTAAATACATAAAACCATCATATTTGGGTTAATATCGGCCCAGAACGTATGGGCCCTGCCAGTAAAAACATATCCTTTTACAGGATTTTTTTAAAATTTAAAAGAAAATTGTTTTAAAAATTATTATAAAAATGCATTTTGTCAAAAATTTTTCTGGCAAACGCATCCACAATGCTGTCAAGGCAGGTCATGCCTGTGCGGGTCAGTTTGAAACGCCTGAAGGTGTCTGCAGTGCCGGCGGACGTAGACAGCATACCCATGCCCTGGTCTTCCAGCCGGGCCATGAATGCATGGATATCTTTGTCCAGACGGTGTGTCTGGATACCATGTTCTGTTCTCAGCCCCAGCATGACCTGCTCCAGTACCTCCTGGGCCGGGGTAAGCATTTCATACCCTGCCCGGGGGATTTTGCCGGCATCAACACGTTCCAGCCAGGTGTGCAGATTTGCAGCATTCCAGGACCGGACCGGGCCTCTGGCTCCAAAAAAGGGAGGGATCACTCCTGAAACCTGCTGTATGCCTGATATTTCTTTTGTTCTCTCCGGCACAAAAGAGTGGGCTGACGGCCCCATTCCGATATAGGCACCCCGGTGCCAGTAATGGGAGTTGTGAACCGAGCAGTTTTTTTCTCCCAGGGCAAAATTGGACACCTCATAATGGATATAGCTGCTATTTTCCAGTACCTCAGCTGTCTGCACAAAAAAATCCATGCGCCGGTCCCGGTCACAGGGCAAAAACAGTCCTTTTTCACAGCGGTCAAAAAAAAGGGTCCCCGGTTCGATGGTGAGCATATAGCAGGACAGGTGGGCCGGATCACACCCAAGGGCCGTATCAAGATCTGTCTGCCAGGCCGCATGGGTTTCTCCTGGCAGTCCGTACATCAGGTCCATGCCCAGATTGGAAAATCCTGCCAGGGCAGCACTTTCCAGGGCATCAAACACCTGTTTTCTGGTATGTATCCGGGATAAAAATTGCAGTTTTTGGGGATCAAATGACTGGGCTCCGATGCTGAGACGGTTGATACCCAGCTGCCGCAGATCTGACAGGTACAGGGCATCCACTGTGCCGGGATTCACCTCGCATGTGATTTCCGGGCCGGGAGCAAGACAAAAGCAATTCTGCACCATATCAAGAATCTTTTGCATCTGGTTTACAGACAGCAAAGAAGGGGTACCGCCTCCGAAATATATGGTTTGCACCGGCATCCGGGGCCATGGCCCGGCCATGGCGGAGCACAGCTTGATCTCTTTGCAGACACCTGCCACATAAGCGTTGACCAAAGACAGGTCGGTCACTGAAAAAAAATCGCAGTACGGGCATTTTTTTCTGCAAAAGGGCACATGAATATACAAAGATAAAAAATCAGGCAAAGTGTCTGGTCATCCCATGTGGTAGTTCATTTTATCCGGCCTGTCCAAATTTTTGGATTTACAATAAATATTATACCCCCACAAATGTTTGCAGGTCAATTGCTTTAAACCCGGCAAAAGGTGAACTGTTCTTGAAACTTAAACACTGGATGTGATAGATTGAACCATCTTGATAATGACCATGCCCTGACGGGCACAACAAAATATGAAAGCTATTAGCTTTTAGCTGTTAGCTGAGTACTGATGGCTGATGGCTTTCATATAATTTAAAAATACAGTTGGATTTATAATTATAGGAGTCTGTCATGCCTGGTTTTGAAATATTCGGCGACAAAGAAAGAAAAGAGGTGGAAGATGTTTTGTCCACCGGCATTTTGATGCGCTACGGGTTTGAAGGGGCCAGAAACGGCCACTACAAAGCACTGGAATTTGAAAAAAAACTGGGGGGTATCACAGGATCGGCTTTCAGCCATCTGTGTGCCAGCGGCACAGCAGCCCTGAGCACAGCCATGGCTGCCTGCGGCATCGGGGCAGGAGATGAAGTCATTATTCCGCCCTTCACCTTTGTTGCCACCTTTGAAGCAGTACTCCAGGCTGGTGCTGTACCGGTGTTTGGAGAAATCGATGAAACCCTGTGCCTGAACCCGGACCGGCTGGAGGCTGTGCTCACCCCCAGAACCCGGGCCGTGGTCCCGGTGCACATGTGCGGTGCCATGGCGCGCATTGATGAAATAAGAGATTTTTGCAACCAGAAAGGCCTGATCCTGCTGGAGGATGCCTGCCAGTCACTGGGGGGAACCTATCAGGGAAAACATCTGGGCAGCTTC